>SULG01000053.1 GCA_005524015.1 Candidatus Jettenia ecosi | reverse complement strand
GTAGCATCCAGTCTTCGGACTGGATGAGGATTGAAACTTAATTGGTCGGTAAGATAAATGTGTTTCAGATACGTAGCATCCAGTCTTCGGACTGGATGAGGATTGAAACCGCCAGCCTTATAAGCACGTCTATACCTGGTATGTTTGTAGCATCCAGTCTTCGGACTGGATGAGGATTGAAACAAGGAATGCAAGGGTATTTTCCGGGATCGGGATAGTAGCATCCAGTCTTCGGACTGGATGAGGATTGAAACTTCGTCGTAATATTCCTCAATACTAATATTCCCGGTAGCATCCAGTCTTCGGACTGGATGAGGATTGAAACGCGGGACAATCCTTTCTTTGTAAGACTTCGTTGTAGTAGCATCCAGTCTTCGGACTGGATGAGGATTGAAACGCACGATACGATCACATTTCAACAATCTATAGAAAGTAGCATCCAGTCTTCGGACTGGATGAGGATTGAAACCTAAGTCCCCCCGCTATATGAGCAAGGGATTCCGGTAGCATCCAGTCTTCGGACTGGATGAGGATTGAAACAGGTTTCTTAGCAAGTATCTCTGTCCAAACCAATGTAGCATCCAGTCTTCGGACTGGATGAGGATTGAAACATTTCTAATCTCCTCTTCCACAAAGTGGGCAAGTGTAGCATCCAGTCTTCGGACTGGATGAGGATTGAAACTATAGCCCTTGAAGATCTCAAAGGCTTTAACGGCGTAGCATCCAGTCTTCGGACTGGATGAGGATTGAAACGAGAAAAGTTTGGTCTTTCCGCACAAATGGTAATGTAGCATCCAGTCTTCGGACTGGATGAGGATTGAAACAGGGCGGTAGCGTAAGAGATACATAATGTGGGGTGTAGCATCCAGTCTTCGGACTGGATGAGGATTGAAACAACAGAAATTATTGAAATACAGACCCAAATAAATGTAGCATCCAGTCTTCGGACTGGATGAGGATTGAAACAATTGAGGTAATCGAAAATGTACTCGAATAACAAGTATAGTAATCTCAAAACAAAATGTCACAGAGTAGAGTAAAATTTACCAGAAAGTACAGATCAGTTTTTCCTCATCCCAAAGAGATGGAGTGATAGAGTATCAGGTTATTGTTTAGTCAAGGGTGGCACTGACAAACTTTGTTTGTCAGTGTGTTATCTTCCCTACCCACGTGGGTATTGAAACAAGCACGGACAAAAGATCCCCGCTCAAAACATACGAGGACATGGTTTGTCCGTGCCACCCTGAAAACCGCTTACATAAAATGAAAATTCCTATACAAGCGAGATATTTTTGTCTCATAATCCCGAAGGGATGGTATGATTATAGCAAAAGAGCAGAAGAAAGGATTTGAACCCCGAAGGGGTGGCATGGAAAACCCGTGGATACCGGTCATTGCCTGGGAATTTGCCGTTGTTTTCTGATAAGTATTTCACCCCTTCAGGGTTATTGATTTTGCGGTAATTCATTATCTATAATCATGACAGCCCTTCGGGCTTGAAATAGAGATCATCTTCGCTGTATCTGTTACCACTTCTGAATTATAGGGTATTTTTGTACTATCATGATCTCAAAAATAAAGCGACATTTTGTTTTAACATTACCATAGCATCCGATCCATGTTACTTACACTTCCTTTTGTAATTTTAAATTCTCTGCAAAATCGATAAATTTCTTATACATGGCATTTTCAGGTTTGACATTTACTTTTGTAAAAATTTTGATAGGCTTATGAAGTGAGGCTTGAAGATTTTTAAGCTTTTTTCGGATTAAACCCGATAATAAAGTTCATTACACGAACAATTATGAAAAATGACAGTACGAAGATAAATCAAATTTTGAATCAAGCCCTGGATTCTGCAGGCAAAGGGATAATGATACAAGATGTAAACCGGAAGGTGGTGTTCTTTAATCATGCCTGTGAAGAGATTACCCGATGGTCAAAAGAGAAGATTGTTGGGAAGGATTGCGGGGATATTTTTCAGTGCCATACTTCTACCGGTATGTGTTTGACAGAGAAATTTTGTCCAGGTGTGGACATTTTTCAGGGCAAATTTTCTAAAACTTCCAGAGAACTCATGATTACAAGAGGTGACGGTAGTGAATCATGGATAGAGGCAAACGCATCAGCTATTAGAGATGCAGAAGGAAGGGTAACGCATATCGTTACTATTATGGAAGATATTCGTGAAAGAAAAAAATTTGCAGATGAGATTCTCAAGTCAAAGACCTTGTCCACGCTGGGTACATTTGCTGCAGAATTGGCGCATGAGATTAAAAACCCTTTAAATGCCATGAATATTCAAATGTTAGTGCTCGAACGTGAAATACAGGATACCCACAAGCTAAGCAGTAAGTCGAAAAAGGAATTCCTTGAAATAGTTTCGATAGTTCAGAAAGAGGTTATCCGTTTAAGCGGATTTGTTGAGGAGTGTTTACAATTTTCCAGAACAGGAGAACTGAACAAAAGCCTTGTCAATATGGGCGAGATGCTGAATGAGATCGCTTCTTTACTTTTGCCTCAGGCTCAATTAAATGGTATTTATGTAGAAGTAGACGTTATGCATGCACTGCCGAAAGTAAAGGTGGATAAGGATAAGATGAAGCAAGCAATTCTGAACATTCTGATTAACGGTATCGAAGCAATGCCAGATGGGGGAGAATTGCGGATGGGTGTGCAATATAGTCGTGACGGAATATTGATTTCTTGTCAGGATACAGGCCCTGGGATTCCTGATGAGATTCAGGATAAAATATTTAATTTGTTTTATACTACGAAAAACGGAGGTACCGGAATAGGTCTTTCCTTTGCTCAAAATATTGTCCAGGCCCATGGAGGAACGCTACAATTGGAGCAAACCTCGAAAGGGAGTAAATTTATTATTGTGATTCCGGTTGACGAAAATACTTATTGAGTCTTAATCTTACAGGTAACCATAAAATTTCTATGACAAAACCAAGCCTGTTATTGGTAGACGATGATAAAAATACCCTTGATGGATTAGTAAAGATATTGATGCATGATGGATATACGGTTTCCGGCGCCGTATCCGGTTATGATGCCTTAAATCTTCTCTCCAGGAAGAACTTCGATATTATCGTAACCGACATGAAGTTGCCGGGAATGGGCGGGATATCACTGATTCATGAGATACGGAAAAGGGAAGAATCGGTGGCGATTGTGGTTATTACCGCCTATAGTTCGGTAAAAACGGCCGTGGAAGCTATAAAATGTGGGGCAGATGACTACCTGACAAAGCCAATAAATATAGAAGAGTTAAAGGTGGTATTGGAAAAGTTATGGGAAAAGCAGCAATTGATTGCCCAAAATCGTATATTGAAGGAGAAGTTGAAAGACAGGTATAAATTTTCTGAACTCGTTGGCAGCACCTCTCAGATGCAACAGATATTTCATATGATAGAAGATGTTGCCCCCAGTACAGCTTCAATCCTCATTTTAGGTGAAACAGGAACGGGAAAGGAGCTTGTAGCCAATGCCATCCATTATCAGAGCGACAGGTCTGCCAGGCCTTTTATCGCCTTGCATTGTGCTGCACTATCGGAAGGGGTACTGGAAAGCGAACTGTTTGGACATGAAAAGGGGGCGTTTACCGGCGCTATTCAGACCAGAAAAGGCAGATTTGAGATGGCGGATGGTGGCACACTCTTTCTTGATGAGGTGGGCGAGATGAGTTTGAAGGTACAGGTAAAACTGCTTCGGGTCCTGGAGAAAGGTGAGTTTGAACGTGTTGGCGGTGAAAAAACCTTGAAGGTGGATGTTCGTTTTATTGCAGCAACCAATCGTGACCTGGAACGAGAAGTCTCTGAGGGAAGGTTTCGGGAAGACCTGTTTTACCGCTTGAATGTTATTACCATCAATTTACCGCCATTAAGAGAGAGAAGGGATGATATTCCTATTCTCTCTAATTTTTTCGTTATTAAATATACGAAAAAGTATAAAAAGGAGATTAAGGGTTTTACCCCCGAGGCGATGGATGCGCTATGCGCTTATCACTGGCCAGGGAATGTCAGAGAGCTGGAAAATGTCATTGAACGGGCTATTGTACTTTGTAAAAAAAATACGCTCTCTGTTGATCATTTACCAGGAAACGTTATTCCAAATAAGGACGATATATCAGTAATCAAAATTCCACTAGGAATCTCATTAAAAGAGGCCGAAAAAGAGATTATCCAAAAGACACTCCTGATGGCACAGGGAAGTAAAAAAGAGGCTGCAAAAATACTCGGGATATCAAATAGAAAAATTGAGTATAAAGTAAAAGAATGGGGTTAAAACGAAATTTTTTCAAGCCTTTTTGTATTTCACACCGTATTTCCGCAAATTTTTCGCTAAAAAGTATCTTTTTGCTTAGTAACTTCCTGGCGCACATCCCTGATTAAAAAATATAACTCCTCCTAACACAAAACCTGCAAAGTACTTATATCAAAGAATATAATTATCTGAGGTTTATTGGTATGCAAGTTGTTTATTCCGATAAGCAACTTACATGAATTTATTTTGATGATTGCAATGCTGTTTCATCAAGTAGTTGTGTGGGTTGTAAATAGTAAAAATTACGTGTGATGGATAAAATTTTTATACTTTTTAAGAGGAGAACCAACAGATGAGTTCAGTTATGGCAAATGCGTACATGAAGATGTTTCCCATGGAGGGAGAAAAGAAGATATCAGCGGGTAAACGTAACCCGGTTTTGGACGTTCCCGAATTTAACAAGGCATGGAACCTTCATAGAGAAACCAGTTTAGATATAATGAAGCGCTACGAATATATGTCTCAATGTTTAAATTTTACCGATAAAGATACAGAGGCCATTAAGGAATCGAAAGAGATTTTAGCGCCACATCTTGAGGCTATTCTGGATCACATCTATTGGGAAAAGCTTGTAAACGATCCCTGGCTATCGAGGTGGTTCAGAGACGAGACGGGCAAGATTGCTAAGGAGTACGTTACTATCAGAAGGGCGAGGCAGAGAAGGTTTCTGCTTAAGATATTAGAGTGTAAATGGGATGAAGAGTTCTGGAATTTTGTTCGTTGGGTTGGCGCTGTACATGTGCCTATATTTGGCTTTGAAGACCTTTACATACCCATGAGGCTGAACCTTGCTCTGTGGGGTTATATACACCAGTACTTGTTTAATTTCCTTGCCGAGCAACTGAAGGATGACCCTGAAAAGTTGCGCAGGATTACTACTGCCTGGACGAAGCTTTTCTGGATGATTATCGATGTTTACCATATCGATTACTTTGGAGCATGGATGTAATTGTCTATTATTCAGGTAGAGTTCTTTGAGAATGTATAATCACCCCTTTTCCTATCAACAAAGGATAAAGGGGTGATTTTCAAAATAATCCTGAGTAATCATGGAGATATAGGTTTGAAAAGAAGGCGAATATGGAATTTCAAGGCAGAAGATTATCAGGAAGTGCGATTTTAAAAAGGAGATCTTAGCCGTTCACTTTTGGTTTAAATGGGTGTGAGGGTTGTGTTTTAAGAAGGAGGCAGTTGGAATGGGGACAAATATTATTCGGTTTGAGGGTAATTGTATTAAGTGTGTAATGTGTATCGAAGAGGCGAAGAAGGTTTTTGATTACTCAGAAGAAGCAGGGCCTTTGGTAAAGCACGGTGTAGATATTGCTTCTCATGGTGAAGATGTAAAGAGGGCTGTTCTTGTTTGTCCTACACAAAGAATAAAATACCATCCGTGATCCAGTCGCACATGGTTTCCGTATTAGTTGAAGATGTTTTCTATGAAAGGATTATAAGAAAATAAATCCTGTGCGGCTATGGAGAGAAAAAGGAAATTCGAAAGGTAATGGAGTTGTGTAATAAGACAGGGAATAAAGATAATGCTAAATTTTTCTAAACAATTTCTCTTATGACAAAGCCAAGATTATTGCTGGTAGATGATGACAAAACTACGCTTGATGGCTTGGTAAGGATTTTAACTCGTGATGAATATCCTGTTTCCGGCGTCCTCTCCGGCTACGATGCATTAAGCCTTTTATCCAGGAAAAGTTTTGACATTATTATAACAGATCTGAATATGCCGGGGATGAATGGATTAGCCCTGATCCATGAAGTAAAGAAAAGGCATGCGTCTATGATAATCGTGGTTATTACCGCATGTAGTTCTCTTAAGGTAGTGGAGGATATTTTGAAAACTGTATCCTGTGATTATTATTTGATAAAGCCTGTCGATATCGGGGAGTTAAAGGTGGCATTAAAGGATCTGTGGAAGGGGAGACAGGTGATTACCTGAAACCGTATGTTAAAAGAAATTAGGTGGTGATTTTGTATTTTGTTTAACTTGTTTAGAGAAAGGGGAAGGCGATGGGTATCGTAAAGCTAATAGGGTGGTGGGCGGTTGGAGTATTCTTGAGTGTTACAGCGTGTCTAACAATGTCAAATGTGTTTGGCGAAGAGGCAAAACAAACTGCGGCTTGGAGTCTTAGCCCGGAAGAACAGGACCTGGTCGGTGTAACGAATGGGAATGTTTTGGGTGAACGTGGTAAGGATGGTGTTTGGGATTTTCACCTATATACTACAGACGGGTATATAGAAATGGCTAATGGTGAGCTAGTGTGGGTCTTCGGATACACCCACGCTAAGGGCAGCTTTAAAGATGTAGGAGAAGTAACTACGAAAGAACAAGCAGAAAAACTTTTAGAGCCTGTAAGGGTACCAAGTGACCCTATACACCTTTTTGTTGGTGAAAAGGCAAGGATTACCTTGCATAATACGGGTATGCATTGCGCGGATCCGAATTCAGGGATTAACCACGTAGCGCATACGATTCATTTTCATGGTTTGGATTTAACCCCCTCGGTTGATGGCGTACCCTCTTTACCAGTAGACCCTGTGCTAGAACATAAATCATTTACCTATGAACTAACGCCACAGTATGAAGGCTCTTTTATGGGGCACTGCCATGTAGATAGTTTTAACCATATCCTGGCCGGGATGTATTTCCCTATTATTATTCATCAGGATAGGACGAAAACGGCTTACGGGTATAAGTATGATAGGGACTATACGTTGTTTTTCAGTGAGCTGTCTGCGGCTGCAAATGAGCAATTGCAGGAGGCAGGTGTTGTTCATGGTTTGCAGGACTGGAAGGCTGATTATTTCCTGATCAATGGAAGGACTTTTACCGATAATCTGTACCATCCTTGTTCCGTAATAAATGATCCGCGTTCAAGGATTGTAGCGTATGAGGACGAAACGGTTCTCTTGCGCTTTATGGCTATCGGCGCTGATCATGTTTTTGCGATCCATCCACATGGATACCATATGGAGGTAGTTGCGTTGGATGGGAGAAAATTAAAAAGTAGCTATGAGAAAGATACCCTTTGTATCACAAGTGGTGAGAGGATTGATGCGCTGGTAAAGATACCTCACTTTGCGAGTCAAAGGAAATGCTTGTCATGCAATTTAGGCGCAGGGGTAACCATTATGCATGATCATAACTTGCGTGGGATGGTATCAACTGGCAAATATCCTTTAGGCGCACTGACTATCTTTGATGTGAGAAGCAAAGAGAAGGTCGCGAAGCCTGATGTCCCTTTAACAGAAGGAAAACCGTATAATCCTTTAGAGCATTAATGTAAATTTTACGCTTCCACCTTTTGCAAATCTGATTTGGGATTCTCATGTGATACAGCAAATTACATCTGATAGTTTTCCTGATTTAGAATGGACTATTTTTTGGGGTAATTATGAAAGTACTCATAATTACCCCATATTTTTTTAGTTGATATAAAATTACCGCATGTTAAACTTATTTAGCTATAATACAGGATAAATTTTCAAATAACATGTGGAAAAAAGCATCTTAACCAATATCACAATTCAGCTAAATGCGGGCGTTTAAATTTCATACTTTATTAGGAATATTCGTTGATGAAAAAATGTAAGATTATTGTTTTTCTTCTTGTTATGATGGGTTTTTATGCCACGGCGGACGGAGACACATTAACTTTAAAGAATATTAGTAAAGGTATTGATCTTAAAGTGATAGGTGTTGCAGATGAATGTATAAAAGCGATAATCCTGAAAAATGACGTAAAATCCTTAAGTATGCAATTTTTAGATACGAAAAATTATTCCGATGTGATCTTTTTGAATATTTCAAATGTGGCAATAGAATGTAAAGTTAAAGAGGTTACTGATGATTCTATACAAGTATTAATCCCTACCGCATCAATTTCCGCGCTCCAGATGTCTTTTCAATCCCATGATAAACAGATCAATACGGCGCTTGCCGAAATTGAACATAAGCAAAAAATCGTAATGGACCAGACCGCCGAAGAAAAGAAATCAGAACAAATCCCAGAAGAAAAGAAAGTGGAATTTCCTATAAGCGATAGTCTTGAAGAGAAGGCAATAGCTGATGAGATAAGGACAGACCATGACAAAGTGGGCGCAGAAAAACATTACAGGCTAAAAACAAAAAAGACAAAAAAAGAAAACCCAGCAGAAGAAGATAACTTATCAGAAATTAAGACAAAAAGTGTATTACCAGATAACGAAATATCGGACTCGGATATAGATGAAAAGCTGTCACAAGAAGATGGTAAGACTTCTGGGTTGGAAGAAGAATTAAGCGAGGGTTTGGCAGATAAGGAAATGGATAAAGGATCGGAGAAAACAGAGGAAGAACATCTGTTAAAGGGAGATTCCATTCCTTCAACAGCACGTTTTGGCAGTGTTGAGGGAAAGATATTGCATGGCGCAAAGCCGCTTCCGGATTGTCAGGTAAAATTACAAATATTAGAAAAGATTGGTTTGTTAACAAAGGGGCACCGGCCGGTAGAAGGCTCTGTGGAGTTTGAGACTGTTACGGATAAGGATGGGGTATATCATTTTATGAATATACCTCCCGGGTTGTATAAGGTGTATTGGAAACCTCTTTCTGAAACTGATTGGGTAAGGCGATTTAAGATGGAGCCGGATGTAATTGTAGAGCCAGGCAAATTAACGAACCCTAAAACCATTGAAACATTAAGAAGAACATTAAACTAAAAAAATTTTTTACTTAGTATTTAGTGTGTCTGAATAATTCTGTAATCTTAAATTTGAAACTATTATTTCAACCATGAAATCTTGTATTAATGAATTAAAGTTTGATACATATTTTCAATATCAAGCTGTGTTTAAAATAAGAGCTTAATAATTAATTACTTACGTATATTTTTTAAATTTTTTTACTTTTTAAATAAAAAGGTATGGATATTGTTAAGTCTAGAAACCGTTAAAAGAAGGTAAAATAAATTTTACCTGAAATACTGGAGTGGATTTCTTTAGGGTCGGAGATTCTGGTTGACAAATTTGTTATACAATTATAGGATAACTGCTTTATTTTACACCCATAAACGCTTATTATTTTTAGATTAATTTAGGATTTTGAAATCCATAGTAACTTTTGAAAGGTTGATGGAGGTTATAATGGTAAAAAGTTTGCGGCTGATGATTATCGGTGGTCTGATGTTTGGCACAATGAGTGGCACGCTCGTGGTAAACCATGCTGCTATGGCAGCGGAGAAAGCGCCAGCTTACCAGGAGGTTGAGGTAACTGATGGTGGAGTAATTGTTGGCACTGTTAAGTTTGACGGTGATATTCCGGCAGTAAAAGTGTTAAAAATAGATAAGGATGAGCAGACGTGTGGTCATGATAATAAGCAATCGGAGGAGTTGGTTATTAATGGAGAATCAAAAGGTATTAAAAATGTTGTTGTTTCTTTAGTTGATATTGCTGCTGGAAAAAAGGCAGAGGTAACGGCAGCCGTGCTGGATCAGAAGGAGTGTTTGTTTATTCCTCATGTACTTGCGGTATCTGTTGGAAGCAGTGTCGATTTGCTCAACAGCGATAATGTAATGCATAATCTTCATTCCTGGTCTATTAAGAATCCCGGTTTTAACGAAGGTGTATCGGGCGGCGGGAAAATGACGAAAAAATTCGATATTCCAGAAATGGTAAAGATAACGTGTGATGTGCATAAATGGATGAGCGCTTTTATTGTAGTAAAGGCTAATCCATATTTTGCTGTTACTGATGAAAACGGAAGTTTTAAAATCGAGAATGTCCCCGCTGGATCTTACAAAATTGAGGCATGGCAGGAGAAGCTTGGGAAAAAGACCAGTGATGTTGCTGTAAAATCGAAAGAAGAAGCCGTGGCAGATTTTGCTTTTACAAAGAAATAACAGTGATCAATAGGTTATGGTTTGTGTAAATTACTTGTTTAAAAAGGCGCACTGATAATGAATAAATTTAAGATATTACTGCAGTCTACAGGAAGAAGTTTTTTTGCCGTTGTTTTGTTGTTTCTTGCATTGTTTTTTTCATCCATTTCATTTCTTGATGCATTTACACCAGATGTCCTGGCGCAAGCGGTGAAAGAGGGTGAGAGCGCTGCTTCAGGTGTGGAACTACCGCAATTTGAAGCGGGAAGTCAGCCGGCAGCTCCTTTACAAGCATCTGAAGGAGAAGCTGCGGCGGGAGCTGGAACAACGACTGCTGCTGCGGAGGAAGAAGAAGTAGGGCCTGTTCAATACCGTCCATTTTTTGGAATGGATTCCCGCGTGGTGGTCTGGATTGTGTCGGAATTGCATCTTATGTTTGCGGCATTTGTGCTTGGCGTCCCTATTTTTGCGGTTATTGTTGAAATTGTCGGCTATAAGGGTGGCGATGTTAAGTATGATAAGATGGCAAAAGAGTTTACTAAGCTATTGTCTGCGGCATTTGCTACAACTGCATCGTTGGGTGGTTTGCTTGGATTCTGCTTATTTGGTTTGTATCCGGAATTCATGGGCCACATGACAAATGTCTTTGCGCCGACTATGTATGTCTATGCATTGATGTTTTTTGGCGAGGCATTTACGCTCTATGGTTACTATTACTCATGGGAGATACTTAAAGGCACTGCTGCAAAGAAATGGTTCCATATAACCTTAGGTGTTTTGTTGAATCTTTTTGGCACAGGACTTATGTTTTTAACAAACTCATGGGCAACCTATATGATGAGCCCTGCTGGTATTGTCCCGTCTACGGGCAAACTAGTGAGTTTATATCATGCTATATATAATCCGCTTTGGATGCCGGTGAACATTCATCGGTTAATTGCTAATGTCTGTTTTGGCGGCTTTGTGGTTGGAGCATATGCGGCAGTAAAATTCCTTGGCGCAAAGACGGAGGAAGAAAGAGCCCACTATGACTGGATGGGATATGTGGGAAATTTTGTAGGGGTTGGGGCGCTTATTCCTCTTCCGTTTGCTGGTTATTGGTTAGGAAGGGAAGTCTATAGTTCTAGTCCGGTAATGGGTAATATTATGATGGGTGGCGCTTTCTCATGGACATTTATTATCCAGGCTATCTTGATTGGTATGCTCTTTATTGGTGCGAATTATTATTTATGGCTTGGAATGGGAAGAATTAAAGGTTCGGAGCGATATACCAAGTTTATTAAATATCTCATATTTGTTATCTTTATGTGTTTTGCCGTGTGGTTAACCCCTCACAATCTCCCTTTAAGTGGCGAAGAAAGGGCTATGATCGGTGAACAGTATCATCCATTCTCTAAATACTTTGGGGTCATGGCAGCAAAAAATGCTGTTGTTAACCTGATCATTCTCGCAACCTTCTTTTCATTCCTAATCTATCGTCGAAGCAACAAGGGAGATACTATCCCGTTTTCCGAACAGGGAAAGGCTGGTAAGATTGGGATATTTTCGGCATTGATTTTCTGTTTATTGATGTTGGTTTCCTATGCAATTTCACTCAATTTTGTTGAGCTGGAGGCTAATATAAAGGTCTTTGTGAAGCCGTTGATAGGTGCACTTTATATCCAGTCTTTCTTTGTATGTCTGGCTGCTTTCCTGACTTTTAAAAATAAAGGGAAGTTAGGGCAGGCTATATTATTTGCCGTGACCGCATGTATTGCAGTGCTCTACTTCTGGTATTATGGTTTCCAGGTTATGCAGAAAGCAAACCTGGTATTACGATACTTATCGGTAACGCAGGTTGCCATTGTGATGAGTTGCTTGATAATGAATGCTATTATAGACGTCTTTATTTTCCGCAAAGCGAAACTTGTAGGAGGTATCGTATGGGGAAAAATGCCGGTTAGATCTCAATATGCCCTGATACTTTTGTGTGTGGTTATTGTTATTCTGATGGGTTTAATGGGTTTCATACGTTCAGGTTTGCGGATGGATTGGCATATTTACGGTGTTTTACAAGATACATCGCAATGGGCGTACACTCCGACTCTGGCATATATGGGAAGAATTGTTGGTTTAATCGTAGCTCTATTTCTGGGTTTGGTTGCTTTTGTGTTCTGGTTGGCTAATTTGGGAGATAAAAAAGAGAAGGAAAAAGTGAAAGATTATGAGTATGAGAGTAAGCCAGAAGGAATAGCGGCTGGATATACCGATACTCATTAAACTGTATGGTAGATTATGGCTGCAATCTAGTGCAATGTAAACATTGTGAGTGAAGAACGTAGAAGATTTATCTGGTAAAATCTTAAGATGTTAAAATGAAGGCATAGAGAACTTATGAATAAAAGCATGTTAAAAATTACGGCTTTTGGAGTAGCAGTTATAGGGTTTTATATTTATATCACGATATATGTGGCCGGACTTTCTGGCACAGGGGTAGGGGAGTCCGCAGGCGGTGTCAGCCCTGAGGCAGGAGAAAAGATATTTTGGGGGGATGGGCAATGCAGTACGTGTCATAAGATAGGAACAAGCGGAAGCGCTACAAGAGGACCTGATCAGGATGGCCTGGCATCGAGGGCAGAAGAACGCGCAAAGGAACTGGGGATGGCCTCCGGATTGGATTATCTTGTAGAATCCATTGTTGACCCGGAAAAGTATATTGTAAAGGGTTATGACAAAATTATGCCCAAGGTATCCGATCCGCCTATCATGCTCTCACGTGAGAAAATACTTGCGGTAATTGCATATCTTCAAACTTTAGGCGGGGAGGCAGATATCGGCGCTCTTATGAAGTATAAGGATAAAATACCTGAAGCATCAAAGAAGAAGGTAAAACCCTGGGTGCCTCCGATGGTTGTTGATGCGAAAGAAGGGGAAAAGGTATTTTTCGATGAAACACGCCCTGTTACCTGTGGAAAGTGCCACGTTGTGAATGGAAAAGGGAAGAAGGTCGGACCTGAGCTTACCGGTATAGGTGCAATTCAAACACCAGAGTATTTTTTAGAGTCCATTTTAACGCCAAGCGCGAAGATTGTAAAAGGATACGAGACAATGTATGTGATAACAACCGATGGAATTCCCTATAACGGATTAATAAAAAGTGAGACGGATACGGAGCTTGTATTATTTAAAGAAGAAAGTGGCGAGGTTGAAGAAGTAGTAATCCCGAAAAGCGATATTGAGGAAATGAAAAGGCAGGAGGTTTCGATCATGCCAGGAAACATTAGTGAATTGTTGAGCGTTAAGGATTTTTATGGGGTTGTATCCTATTTACAGAGTCTAAAATAGATCAAAGACGTTTATAGATCAAAGACGTTTGTCGTATATGCGAAGGAATAATAGTTAGGAGTATTATGAATGGCTAAAAAACGTAGTGCATTTTTGATGATATGGGTAATCCTGGCTGTCATCTGTTTGTTTATGTTTCTTAAATATGCTTCACCAAAAGTCTTTCAGATGTTAATGGCAAAAAGTCATCCAATGCCCACGCCAAGTACTTTGATGATGTGGTATATGATAATGGGTGTTTTGGCTGGCCTGGTGTACGCAACTACCAGTAATCAGAAGTTTGCTGATTTTTTAAGTTTTCTTCTGCCAAGCCGTGGGCCGATAATAAAATCGTTGCTACAGAAATTATTATTTGTATCCTTTCCGGTTCTTGTAGGCTGGTTCGTGTATTCCTGGTCAATTCCTGGCGCTGCCTCACCTGTGGAATTGAGGATTCAGCATCCGACATTGCCTCAGGAATTTGAAAAACTTGAAAATCCATTTCGGGAAAAAGATGCTGATACTCAGAGGAAAAGCATTGAAGAAGGAAAAATACTTTTTCAAACATATTGCCGTCCCTGTCATGGTTCAAAAGCGGACGGTAACGGTCCGTTTGCTAATTCGTTTCGGCTGAGGCCCATTAACTTCCAGGATCCGGGAACCATTGCCACCGTAGTAGATAATTATCTTTTCTGGCGTATTAAAGAAGGCGCTCCTGGTCTTCCTTCGGAATCTACACCGTGGGATTCTGCGATGCCTTCGTGGAAAGATGATTTAAAGGATGATGAAATTTGGATGATCATTATGGGTGAATACGATACTGCAGGCGTTATGCCCCGGCAAAGAGAAAAGCTTGAGTAAAGCGAGTTTGGTTAAATTGATTTAATCTAAACAGTAATGAGAGCATTATTTAAAAACAGTAAGGGAAGAAGAGCAAGTAAATACTATGATAAAAGCATGTAAAAAAGTATTAGTTGGTTTTGGGTTAATTGGAATATGCACAATTGTCTTTGGGACTGCTTCAGATGTATTTGCTCAGGCATCGCATTTGTTTAGAACGTATAAACGTGAAGTACCTCCCAAATTACCTGAGACACCAGATGCTGTCGCTGAAGGAAAAAAGATTTATGAAAAAAGATGCTGGTATTGCCATGGGATTGAGGGTAAAGGCGATGGGCCTGCCGCTAAAACAATGTTTCCCAAACCAAGGAATTTTACCAGGAATGAGTACAAAGTTCGTTCTACCGCTTTTAGTTCGGTTCCAACTGATGAAGATTTATTTCGAATTATTACAAGCGGTATAGAAGGAACTGCTATGCCCTTTTGGTATACTATTAGTGAGAAAGAGCGTTGGCAAGTTCTTTATTACATTAAGACCTTTAATGATCAGTTTAGAAAAAACGATGCAATCAAAACGGTATCTGTTGGAAGTGTTGCATCTACACCAGAAAGTGTGGCGAGAGGGCAAGAGTTATTTAAAGAGATGAGATGTTTTGAATGTCATGGAGAAGATGGGAGAGGGAACGGACCATTAACTGTTGCTTTGCAATCGGAATGGAATTTACCCTATCGGGCCAGGGATTTAACCAAGGGATGGCTCTTCAAAGGTGGTAATACAATTGAAGATATTTATCGCACGGTCTCAACTGGCTTTAATGAAACTCCCATGGGCTCTTATTTAGAAAAACTTGCTGATGAAGATCGTTGGCATGTTGCTCATTATGTGAAAAGTATAGCAAAAGACATGGTTTCTGACGTAGTAATTAAAGCAAGATTAGTAGAAGATGATCAGTTACCAATAGATGCTTCAGATGATGATTGGGGCAAGGCAACTCCAGTTGAGATTCCACTAGCCGGGCAAATTATTGCAACTCCACGGTTATGGACACCTTCAATTGATGCAATTAACGTTAGAGCGATGTATAACAAAGATGAAATCATGTTTTTACTTGAATGGGATGATGCTACGAATAAGCAGGAGGAAGTTTTTCGTGATGGCGTTTCTGTTCAATTTCCAACGAAAATCCCTGAATCATTAAAGAAACCCTATTTCGCAATGGGTGATTCCAGCGGGGCAGTGAATTTATGGTCATGGAAGGCTTACTGGCATGAGGGTTTTGGCGCTATTGTTGAGGCACCGGAAACAGAATCTGGAGAGGTAAGCGAGTTAAATGCCAAGAGTTTTAAAAATGTAACAACTCAGCCGCCTGAGAGTCAAAATGTGAGTGGGAAAGGTATTTATCAGAATGGAAGATGGAAAGTTGTTTTGAAAAGGTCTCTTAAAACAGATGATGTAAAGGGGGATATTCAATTTGAGACTGGCAAATTGATTCCTGTGGCATTAGCGGCATGGGATGGTTCTAATAGTGATACCGGTGCTCTAAAATCCGTTTCAGCATGGTATTACGTTTTACTGGAAAAGCCTGTACCGAAGACCATTTTTGCTTATGTATTAGTTGCTATCATCATGGGAGCAAGTGTTGAATTATGGTTTATAGCCAGATTGCGTAGGTTTCCACCAAAACTAGAAGAAAATGAATAAATTGAAATGAAGCTGAATTCTAAAGTTAAAAATCACTCAGAGATAATATTTCTTGTTAAGGAGTTTGTATGAGAATAAGATCAATGGTCTGCTTACCCCGGAGAACAATGCTGGCTTTCCTTACTATGGTTAGCCTGTCATTGATGGCATTTCTAAGTAATTCTTTTGGACAAGAGCGAAAAATAGATCAGATCTATTTAGATTTAGACAAAAAATACCGGATTCCAGAGCAATGGACGGTTCTGCCCTTTGAGCTTGAAGACCCTTATAAGAGGATTAAAAATGGGCCGCCACTGGTAAATGTTGTGAATAAGGCTAAAGTGGAATGGATCTCCCGGTGGATTGCTAATCCAAAAAAAGTAGTACCAAATGCAAAAATGCCGGATCTTGGTTTAAACTTTGAGGAAATTAAGGCTGTTATTGTTTATCTGAGTAGTGTTGCAGATAAAGAGGTTCCACAGGTTGTCTGGGATGCATTTTTGTTGAAAAAAGATGACGACCTTTCAGATGACGAATATGACAAGATGGACAAGATATATAATAGTGGAAAAGGTGTATGGGGCCGTGCTCGTTGTACGATTTGCCATCCTATTAAAAGTGTTGGCGGCAATGTAGGTGTAGGACCAGATTTAGGTGAGATCACAACAAAGATAAACAGGAATTGGTTGTATGACTGGCTGAAAAACACGAAGAGTCATTTCCCGGATACTATGATGGCGCAATTCCGATTTTCTGATAACGAGATAAGAGATATTGTTGAATTTATTATGCGTGATACCCAGTTTATGCCTGAAGAAGCAGATGAAGAAGAGACTGCAGAGACGAAACCAGAACAGCAAGAGATTCGGGTGTTAACGGAAAAGGAGTTTAGTAGTATAAGAAAAGATAATGCGCTGGCTGAAAAAGGAAGAGATATAGTTGAAAAAGCCAGATGTTTTGTTTGCCATGATGTAAAAGGGATCCCAGAATTGATGCCGGTTGTGGAAAAGAAACGTGATAATTTGGCAGGATTTGAAAAACTTCTCTATGAAATACGTTGTTTGGCTTGCCACAGGATACAGGAAAAGGGTGGAACGTATGCCCCTAATTTAACATTTGTTGGTAATAAGATTAAAATGGGGTGGGAGCAAGAATTTTTACAAGCGCCTGATATTATACGCCCTTTAAGTCAGCAAATGCCAAAGTTTAACTTGGCCGAAGAAGATGCGAAAGTTGCTACTGAATTTATGGATAAGTATTTGCTTAATAAAGAGCTTCCTCAGGATGTTTTTAAGGGTGAGGCGCCTTCTCCGGAAATAGTTTCCATGGGTGAAAAATTATTTTATGATAAGGGTTGTAACACCTGTCATGCTGAAGGAACTAAAGGAGGTGGAGTTGTAGGTCCAAACCTTGCTACTGTTGGAGATCGATTACAACCAGCGTATATACTAAGTCACATAAAAAATCCGCAGCAAGCAAATCCACAAGCTTTAGAACCGAACTTTAATTTGTCTGAAGATGAATTAAAGGCTATGGTAGGTTTTTTAGTGGACCACGTGAAGAAGAAAGAGGAAGGTAAATAATGGGATATTTTTCATTTGGTAAAAAGATTATGATTTTACCGGTATTTGCTGTAAGTGTTGTAATTAGTGTATATAGCATTGCTATTGCCAATGGTCCGGATGTTTCACCGCGAGACCAGGTGTTTTTGCTTTCACCAAAAAAAACCTTTGAATATTATTGCTCGCCCTGTCATGGAATGAAAGGGAAGGGTGATGGGACATTTTTTACCATAGATTTAAAACCGAAACCGAGAAATTTAACAGATCTCGATTATATGAGCAAAAGGACAGATGACCAACTTATAAAGTCCATTACGGATGGGTCTAAATCTGTCGATAAATCTAATCTTTGTCCTCCCTGGGGGCATACTTTAACCGAAAAAAGGATTAAGGAGTTGGTGGCTTATATACGAAGTTTTTCAACGCAAACAACGGAGAAACCCGTTGTTGCTGCAAAGGAACAGATTGTCGAAGAAGCAAAAGATACTATACTTAAGACATCGGTTCGATGGGCATTTGTGGGCGTGGTCACTATTGCATTAGCTATAGGGGCTATTAGTGAGTTGAAAAAACTCAAGAGTGAAACAGTATAATTTTTAAAACTCAAAGAAACATTTTTATGTATAAGAAAATATTTATTGCAATTGATAATTCGTGTCATTCAAATTTTTGCATTGATTTGGGAATTGACCTTTCGGGAAAACTTCATTCTCATTTAGTCGGATGTCATGTCTATGATGCTTCTCTGCATCAAAAACGCTTCCGTGATATGGAGAAGGGTTTACCACAGCAATATCAAGACGAAAATGTTCTTCATCGGCAAAGAGAGCTTCATACTTCATTGATTAATATGGGGCTGAAGTTGATTTCCGAATCGTATCTTGATGTATTTAAAAATAAGTGTCGCGAAGCTTCGGTGACTCATGAAGAACTCTTGCTGGAAGGCAAGAATTACTATGAGATTAGTAAAGAAGTACAGAGAGGTTGTTATGATTTACTCATTATGGGGGCTCTGGGTTTAGCATCTGTAAATACTAGCATAATTGGTAGTGTTTGTGAACGTGTTATCAGGCGTGTCAAAACAGATATTCTTGTGGTGAAAAATAAACATTTGAAAGGAAAGGTCGTAGTTGCGGTTGATGGTAGTCCTGCATCTTTTTCTGGTGTTAAAGCCGCTCTGATGTTTGCTCAGATGTTCGATCTCAATATTGATGCTGTATCTGTTTTTGATCCGCATTATCATCGTGTTGCTTTTGAGAGTATCGCAAAGGTGCTTTCTAAAGAGGCGGGCCAAATTTTCAGATTTAAGGAACAGGAAACGCTCCATGAAGAGATTATCGATAAGGGATTAGCAAAAATATACCAGAATCATCTGGATCAGGCAAGATGTATAGCAGAAGGCTGTGGCGTGAAGATCAATACAATACTTATGGATGGTAAGCCATATGATCAGATAATAAAGTATATTCATAATGAAAAACCCTCATTGTTAATTTTAGGACGTACTGGTATCCATAATACGAATGGTTTGGATATTGGCGGTACTACTGAAAATCTGTTAAGGTTGGCGCCCTGTAATATATTGCTTACCGGTGAGAATGTAGGGGCAAAATCAGAAAACGCAATGAATTTTTCAGATAGTAGGATTGTGCCTGAGAAAGAGAATGTTTTTGCTATGAGTTCTTATAATCAACCGATGGAAGAAAATGGTGTTTTAAAATCGATTGACAGAGATCGGGAGCTTTGTACTGAATCTGTTGGAAGGGGGCAGAAATTAATAATTTGGACAGATGAGGCTCAAGAGCAAACAGAACGTATCCCTCCCTTTATCAGAGGAGTTGTCAGGAAGAAAATTGAGGAATTTGCACAAGAGAAAGGATATTCTGAAATAACTGCGGAGGTTGTCAATAAGGCGAAAGCGGGGCTTATGGGTGATAGCATGTTCCATAAGACTTAGTATAAGATGCTATCTGGCGTAAAATGAATTAATTTTAATTTAGCAGAAGTGCTGATTTTTAAGATATAAATATAGCTATCTGCTAACCATCGATTTTATCTACCTCGAGATGCGTGCGTTATTATGTCCTCATTGGTTTCCAATCCACTGGTTAATATGGAAGTTAATACTAAACATCAAGATGAACTATCACCAAATAGACAGAGCAAAATTATAAAAGATTGTGAGTCTTATGTTCGTTTCAATTCCTTAATCTGTATTTCAGTTATGCATTGTTTATTTCAGTAGGAGGTGGTTTTGTATGGGCTTTTTTAAATAGCAAGAATAGTTAACATATTTATACTGAAATAACATAGTGAAGATGTTTTATTTAAGGCTGTGTTGGTTTTAGGAAATGGAACATATTTTGCTGATTAATTTTGTCTAAACCTGTAAAAATTTTTGATTTATCAAAATTTACTTACAGTAGTGGGAAGGAGGAAAGCGGAATTAAAGTGATTTCTTTTCGTAACTTAATAAATAAGAGGAATAAAGATATAAATCTATTTAAAAATAGTTGAAATGAAGTTTTTAGAGGAGGAGAGGGAAATGATGAAAGGTTATAGGATGTTAAAGAGATATGGTTTAACCCTCCTAAGCTGTGCTTTGCTTAGCGCTACGGTATACGCAGCTGAGGAAACAGCGCCGGGGGTTAAAGGGATGGGCGAAGAAGAATTTACTCCTGCAAAGGATGTTTTGACCGTAAAGTATGTGCCGGTGGAAAAACCGTATCATATGGATGTTGAATCGTTAAGGGGATCGTTCAAAGATGCTTCGGAAGTTAAGATTGGGTTGCAAATACAAGATAAGGCATTTCCGAATGGTGGGGGTTCTATCAGTAGCGCAGAGGTAAAGGCAATTCATGATGGTATGATGATTTACTTTCAAATTACGTGGAGCGATCCAACAAAGGATGCAAGGGCGATTGCTGCTCAGGAATTCAGAGATGCAGTTGCTTTAATGTTTCCTTTAGGCGCTGTAGAAATAACACCGGCAGAACATTTTAGTCCAAGGATGGGAGATAGGGAGAAACCGACAAATCTTTGGCACTGGAAATCGGACTGGGATGCTGATTTGCTTGTGAAGGGCGAATTAGAGGATGTTGAGGCGCAATACCCGAATATGCATGATGATTTTAATACCAATCCATACAGTGTGTATTACCACAGGGACCTAATAACCAGTGTTGCAGTTTTGTCGGGTGGCAGGGCAGCGCATAACCTGCTCTCTCAGCCTGGAAGAGGAAGATCTGTAGAGGATTTGAATGCAGAGGGTTTTGGTACCCTTACCACTCAGGAGCATCAGGATGTAAATGGATGTAGTAAATACGAAGATGGTGTATGGACTGTAATTATGTATCGTCCGTTGATAACAGAAGATCCTCATGATGTGCAATTTGTTCCAGGTGGAAAAACCTTTTTTAACATGGCTGTATGGAATGGTGCGGAAAAGGACAGGAACGGACAAAAAAACATATCTACTCAATGGCATCCTGCAACGCTGGAAAAGGTTGCCTGGCAATAGTTTACTCTGTGGAAAATAAAGTTAAGGAGGATTGAAAAAATGACATTAGTACATAACTGGCATTTAGGGAGGCGTATGGAGTACCCCTATTTTGAATCCAGACCCAAAAAGCAGTTTGCAGCAGTATTTAACATCAATAGGTGTATTGCCTGTCAGACTTGTACCATGGCCTGTAAGAGTGCATGGACGTATAATAAGGGACAGGAATATATGTGGTGGAATAATGTGGAAACGAAGCCATACGGTGGATATCCCCAATCGTGGGATGTTAAGACATTAAAGCTTATCGATAACGGTGAAAATACCTGGTATACCGATGAGAAAGACGAAAAATTATCTCCTTATGGGGTGTATGAAGGTGATACTATTTTTGAGGCATCTGCAAAGAAGAACCTGAATCAATGGGCGGTAGGGTATATTCCTGAGGATAAAGAATGGAGAGCGCCCAATTTTGGTGAAGATGTAGCAAAAAGTAATAATAAGCCAGATGAATACTCTTCATTGCCTGAACATAGCCGATGGTTTTTCTATATTCAGAGGCTTTGTAATCATTGTACGTATCCTGGCTGCTTAGCTGCCTGCCCGAGAAAAGCAATTTATAAAAGGAAAGAGGATGGAATTGTTCTCATTGACCAAAAAAGGTGCAGGGGATACCGAAAGTGTGTTGAGCAGTGCCCATATAAAAAACCGATGTATAGAGGTTTGACCAGGGTAAGCGAAAAATGTATTGCCTGTTATCCCAGGATCGAGGGGAAAGACCCCTTAACGAAGGGACGTCCTATGGAAACCCGGTGTATGTCTGCCTGTGTAGGGCAAATTCGGTTACAGGGATTTTTAGATGATAATCCGAAAAACCCGGTAACCTGGTTAATCAGACATCATAAGGTCGCATTACCGTTGTATCCGCAGTTTGGAACGGAACCGAATATCTATTACATACCACCGAGATGGGCGCCAAGATCATATTTAAGGCAGATGTTTGGTCCTGGTGTAGACGAAGCAGTTGAGAAATTTATGGTGCCTTCGAGAGAGCTGTTAGCGGTCATGTCCTTATTCAGGATGACCCAGACAATTGTATTCGAATATAAGATAGAGGAAGGCCCCAAGGTATTTGAGACGGTAATTCATGGGAAGAAATTTGAGATGTTCAACGATACTGTTATCGGGTTTGGTGAGGATGGCCAGGAGGTTGTGAGAACAACGGTAGAAGAACCTATTTATATTAGAGACCCGAAACATTTAAATTCAATTTAGGATTGAGGTTTATTATGGCAGTTGATAGTGATCTTTTTGACCAACCTGTTGCTTCTAACGTGGGAAATTTATTAACACGTAGTATTCTGTATCATATTCTTTCTGCGTGTTATCTCTATCCAATAGAAAAGAATCTTTCGATTTTCAAGAGTTCTGATTTTGAAGAATACAAAAAAAACCTGGAACTTTGTTATAAAGAAATTGATGATGTGAAGGAGTTGCGCAGATGTTTAGATGAGATACACCATGTGTATGGCAATACCTCTGTTGAAGTCTTACAGAGGACATATCAGCGCATTGTAGGTCACACGATATCGAAAGAGTGCCCATTATATGAAACCCAATATGGTTCTGCGCACATATATCAACAAACGCATGAACTAGCAGACATTCAGGGTTTTTATAATGCCTTTGGATTGGAAACATCTGATGTAGAGAAAGAACGAGGCGACCATGTTGGTGTAGAACTAGAATTCATGCATTTTTTGTTGTATAAGCAAGCTTATGCGCAAGAAAATGATGGAGAAGAAAAGGCGCAAATATGCGTAGATGCACAAAAGAAGTTTCTTAAGGAACATATTGGGAAATGGGTGCCGCTCTTTGCAATTTTGTTTGGCAGAAAGGCAGAAGAAGGTTTTTATCATGCATTAGCTGCATTAACAAAAGAGTTTATGAGATTAGAGATGAAATTGATGGATGTTAAAACTGAGATGTTTAAAGAATCTGATCTAAATCAAGATATGGTAGCTGGCGCTCCGGATGAGTGTTTATCCTGTGCTTCTTCAGAAGATAGTAATTTAGATTAAATGGAGTTTGTATGAAAATTGAATTTGATCCAAATTTAATCGAAGAAGCGATTTTCCGGGAATTAAAGGTAAAAGAGGAAAAAGGTGATTATGCTCTTACGAATGAATATCACGCTCTTACTGATCCTGTCTACGAGAATTTTCCTTTGGATGAAAGGCCGGCACAATTTAAGAAGATTGAATGGGATTTTTTTAAGGAGCTTGGCTTTTTTAACCTGATCAAAGAATCTTTCGATGAGTTTCCCGATCTTGAAGGAAAGGTTATCGGTGGGGTGATAACAAAGGCAAAAAATCCTTTTGATGAAGGCTCCAGCCTTACGAAAGGGCCGGGTGATGGAACTGAGCAAAAACGGATTATTATAAAATTGTTAATTGACCGCTTTCAGGAAATTGCATATCTAAAAAAATTGATTCGTCATGAATTAATGCATGTTTCCGATATGCTCGGCGAATCTTTTGGCTATAGGGATGAACGTCTCGGTTGTAATCCTATGGAAGAGAGTATCATTACGGAAAGATATAGTATCTTTTGGGATATCTTTGTAGATAGCAGGTTGTTAAGAAAAGGGAAGGAAACCATTTCAGACAAAGAAGGACGATATGCAGAGTTTGAATCCTTGTATAAAAAGATTCCAACAGAAATAAAAGCTGCAATTTTTAATGTTCTCTGGCAAGATGAGTATTTAACACATAATAAAATATTAGAGTTGGCTAAAGATGTGAATAAGGTGATCAAGATTTCGGAAGGATTGCCAATAAAACATGTTCAAAAAATAAAAAAACGCTCTTGCCTGGAGCACAATGTCCTTTGTGTCAATTTCGTACCTATAATTGGGTTGAAAATCTCAATCATGATTCTTATATCATAGATAATATTAAGAGAGATTTCCCTGATTGGGAGCCTGATGATGGTGTTTGCGAGAGATGTATAGAGGTGTATAAGGTACGGAGTTCCGTTTGTTAATACAGGGCTTTAATAGTTAAAATTTTTATATAAATGTTTTTATTTGAG
>SULG01000052.1 GCA_005524015.1 Candidatus Jettenia ecosi | reverse complement strand
ACAGGGAAATTATCTGTACTACCTCGCAACAGACCCTGAATTCTTTTCTCAAATTATCCGGCAATTCGGCTCTGCCGGACTTGTACGCGAAGAGAACGGCCACTGGAGAAGGGTCATAATTGAGAAGCCCTTCGGACGTGATCTGGATTCTGCGCGTACCCTTAACCAGGAAATCAGAGAAGTGCTGAACGAGAGTCAAATCTACCGCATTGACCATTACCTTGGCAAGGAAACCGTGCAAAATATCCTGGTGTTTCGCTTCGCCAATGGCATTTTTGAGCCTATTTGGAATAGACGTTACATCGATCATGTACAAATAACCGTTGCCGAGAGTATTGGCGTAGGGCAACGTGGCGGATACTACGATAACGCAGGGGCTTTACGCGACATGGTGCCCAACCATATATTCCAGTTGCTTACCTTGACGGCAATGGAACCGCCTATCTCCTTTGAGGCAAATGCAGTACGAGACGAGCAGGTTAAGATTTTACGCGCTATTCAATATATATCACCCGAAGAAGTCCTCAGATATACCGTAAGAGGGCAGTATGGTGAAGGCATTGTTGGAGAACAAAGGGCGGCTGCTTACCGGTCGGAGCAGAATGTCTCTCCTAACTCTTATACAGAAACGTTCGTAGCATTAAAGCTGTATATTGATAACTGGCGCTGGGCAAACGTCCCTTTTTATCTTCGGACTGGGAAACGGCTTCCCTGCCGTGTTACCGAAATTGCCATTCAATTTAAGAGCGCCCCTTTTGTGCTGTTTCGTAAAACGGCTGTTGAGCACTTGAAACCTAATTTACTGGTACTTTATATCCAGCCTAATGAGGGTATTTCGTTAAATTTCGGAGCTAAAGTACCAGGCCCAATTGTACGAATGGGCGCCGTCGATATGGAATTTCGCTATGCAGACTATTTTGGCAGCACACCGAGCACCGGACACGAGAGGTTGCTCTATGATTGCATGCTGGGAGATGCAACCCTGTTTCAACGGGCTGATATGGTTGAAGCAGGCTGGAGCGTGGTATCCACAATCCAGGACGTATGGAAAGCGCTCCCCTATCGGAAATTTCCCAATTATGCCGCCGGAACCTGGGGGCCGCAAGAAGCCGATGATTTAATGGCAAGAGATGGGCGGGAGTGGAGAAAGTGCATCTCATAAATTATTCGATAGTTTACATTAGGTTGGGTTTTAAAAAGCAAACCCAACGGCTTTTTACTCACCCCTAAATCCCCTCCCAAGAGGGGACTTTTTGATTCCCCTCTTGGGAGGGGTTAGGGGCATATGCATCAAGCTAAAATGTGGAAACGGCGAAGAATAAACCACCCATAATCCCCCTTAGTCCCCCTTTAGAAAAGGGGGAAAAAAGAAATCCCTCTTTGGGCAAGAGGGAAAAGAAGGAAGTCCCCCTTTAGGAAAAGGAGAAAACAGAAGGCATCACCCTTTCGTAAAGGAGGAAATCCCTCATTTCCTCCTTTACGAAAGAGTGACTTCCTAACCCTTTTTAAAGGTGGATTAGGGGTGGGTTCGTTCCCATACGCATCAAGCTAAGAATAGTGTTCCATAAAAAAGGCGGTATCTCCTTGGAAAAAGAGCAATGTGTGCCCATATTCCTCTCTAATCCCCCCTGCCCCCCTTTAAAAAAGGGGGGAAGAAGGATAAGTGTAGAAAAAGGAGGAACGAGGGATTTCCCCCTTCTCTAAAGCATTCACTATTTCCCCCTTTTTTAAAGGGGGGCAGGGGGGATTATGTTATTCTTCACCGTTTCCACATGTTAGCTTGATGCGTATGGGGTTCGTTCCCCCATAGAGACGCAAAATCTTGCGTCTCTACAATTGGGGCCAGGGGTGTGTTAACAGCACAATGAAAAACTTTGAATCTCCTACTAATATTTCGTCAACATAGAGTATAGGGTTTGTCGTGTGAAAGCATTCTCGGACAGCCTGTTTAGCCTTGCCTCTCCCCGCCTGAATACATAATTGGGGATAGCAGCCCCTAAAGAGTCTGTGCAAAAAACGGAAATATCTTTGAGTCTGGTCCAATAGAGAACGATTAAACCAGCGAAGTTACTCCTGAAGGCTTCGTGTACTCGTATAAGTTTATAATCTACAGCAACCTGAAGAAAGAAATTTGGTTATGGCTTCCAATGACTATGAAATCCAGATTGTAGCGAATCTTGAAGAGTTAAGCCGCAGGGTGGCAGAAGAATTTATTTACCGGGCAAGGGAAGCAATACAGATGAAGGGATTCTTCACGGGTGTGTTATCCGGAGGTTCAACACCCAAGTCGTTCTATACATCACTTGCCAGTGACCAATATCTCGATCAGGTATCCTGGTCGAAAATACATGTATTCTGGGGCGATGAGCGATGCGTGCCTCCAACCCATCCGGAAAGTAATTTTCGTATGGCAAGCGATTCATTGCTCAGCAAAGTTCCGATTCCAAAAGAGAATATTCATCGAATGCCGGCCGAACAGGAAGATCACGACCACGCAGCACAAGAATACGAGCACATGCTAAAAACATTCTTCCATCTAAAAACAGGAGAGTATCCACGGTTTGATCTGGTTCTCCTTGGCATGGGTGATGATGGACATACGGCCTCTCTCTTTCCGGGAACGGCTGCACTTAAGGAAACGACACGTCTGGTCGTTGCCAATTATATAGAGAAGCTTCACACATACCGGCTCACACTAACGGCGCCGGCAATTAATTATGCCAGCAATATCTTGTTTCTCATTTCGGGAGAGACAAAGGCTTCTATCCTAAAAGAAGTGGTTGAAGGCGCCTATGAGCCCAGCCGCCTGCCAACCCAACTTATCCAGCCAGTGGAAGGAAGGCTTATATTTCTTGCGGACCGAACAGCTGCCAGCAAACTGACAAAAGAAAATCCGAGAACTTTATGGCTATCTTTATGGCTATAATGAACAATTATCCCGATCTCATGATGAAATTATTGAATTATTCAAGAATTCATAGGAAAGTAGCTATATAATATTATAATAATTTAAGGAAAGTATATGCCCAGAGACATCCCTGTAGGAAATGGTTCAATGCTAGTTACTTTTGACCGGGAATATCAGATCAGAGATTTCTATTATCCTCACGTGGGACAGGAAAATCATAGCGTTGGACACCCATCGAGGATGGGTGTCTGGGTCGATGGCCAATTTAGCTGGTTAAATAACGAATGGCAAAAGATATTAAACTATAAAGAAGACACCCTGGTGACTGATGTAAAGGCAAAAAATAACCGACTGAAGATCGAACTCCAGATGTATGATACGGTAGATTTCCATTTGAATATTTTTGTGAAAGAAATTATCGTAAGAAATCTGGAAGGAAGAGATCGGGAAATACGGTTGTTTTTTAATCATGATTTTCATATTTATGGAAATGAAGTTGGGGATACGGCTTATTACGATCCGGATACAAGAGCAGTCATTCATTATAAGGCGCAACGATATTTTTTAATTAATTGCTGCGATCCGAGTAAATGCGGTATAGATCATTTTGCTACCGGGATCAAGGAAGTGTCTGGCGCCGAAGGAACATGGAGGGACGCAGAGGATGGCAAATTAAGTGGCAATCCTATTGCTCAGGGTTCGGTTGATTCTACCCTTGGTATTAATCTCGAAGTAAAGGCATACGGTGAAAATGTAGCACATTACTGGATTGCGGCAGGAACAAAGCACCGTGAAGTCGTGAAATTAAACAAAATAATTTGGGAAAAAACACCCGAAGAGTTAATCCGTCGCACGGAAAATTACTGGAAACTATGGGTCAATAAAGAGATGATTAACTTCTATGATCTTCCCCAAAAAATCGTTTCCTTTTTTAAAAGAAGCCTGCTGATTATCCGGACACAAATTGATGCACACGGCGCCATCATTGCTGCAAACGACTCTGATATTATTACCGCGGGAAGAGATACCTACTCTTATATGTGGCCACGGGATGGCGCCATGGTTGCATATGCCCTTATTAAGTGTGGATATATGGACGTTACAAAGCAATTTTTTAAATTCTGCGCAGAGGTTATTTCTGCCGAAGGCTACCTCCTCCATAAGTATAATCCAGATGGATCTCTTGCCAGCTCGTGGCATCCCTGGCTGAGGGATAACCAAAAGAGCCTTCCCATTCAGGAGGATGGGATTGCCCTGGTTATTTGGGCATTGTGGAATCATTACAATGAATTCAGGGATATTGAATTTGTGAAACCCCTATACAAAAGCCTCATAATCAATACCGCAGAATTTATGGTTAGATTTCGCGATGAAGAAACAGGCTTGCCGCTTAGTTCATATGATTTATGGGAAGAGCGTTACGGAGTGCATACCTTTACCGTATCAGCCGTAATCGCAGGCCTCCGGGCTGCAGGCAACTTTGCCTGTGCATTCGGCGAACAGGAATGTGGCAGAAAATATTATGATATCGCAAATAAAATGAAAGATGCCCTGGTAACGTATTTTTATCAGGAGAAAGAAGGATGGTTTGCAAGGATGGGCACGAAGGCCTTAAAAGGGTACGAACTCGACATGACGGCAGATGCAAGTCTTTTTGGACTTGTTACCCTCGATGTATTCAGCCCGGAATTACCAATAATTGCATCAACTATGAATGCCGTTAAAGAGAAACTGCGGGTAAAAACCTCTGTGGGTGGAATTGCCAGGTATACGAATGATTATTATCATCAGATCAGTAATGATATCGAACGTATACCTGGAAACCCTTGGTTTATTTGTACCTTGTGGCTGGCAGATTATGAGATTGCGAAGGCGAGGAATTTGGCTGAGCTAAATAGTGTGTTGTCTATTATGGAGTGGGTTGTCGACAGGGCATTTGCCTCTGGCGTCCTCGCTGAACAGGTTAACCCATATACCAATGAACCATTATCTGTATCTCCTTTAACCTGGAGCCATGCAGCATTTGTTACCGTATTGGTAAAGTATATGGAGAAGCGAGAGAAAATGGCAGTATGTACTGAGTGTGGCAATTCGGTACTTTATATGCACCGGCATGCCCAAAAGCCCTGTGAGTCTGAGTTACATTAAAAATCGGCTTCTATTCCATTTTCTTGATTTGCTTTTTCTCCTTCCTTACGATATGTATAAGGAATATGGATAATTTATGAAGAGGTGTCTTATGAAAACTATTCTTGTGGTAGAAGACGATAAAAACCAACTCATACTCTATAAAAATGAGTTGTCACTTGAAGGATACAATATTATTACGGCAATGGATGGCTGTGAAGCAATAAGCAAGGCACGGGATTATTCTCCAGACCTGATTATCATGGATATTCAAATGCCCAGGATGGACGGCATCGAATCCATTGGTAAAATTTTAGGTGAGCGGAGGAATGTGCCTATCATTATTAATACCGCTTATAGCAATTATAAAAACAAATTTGCGTCATGGTCGGCCGATGCTTATATTATTAAGTCATCAGATTTGAACGAATTAAAAGAAAAGATAAAAGAATTAATACGCTAGTTTGAATAGAGGAGATTATGGAATTCAATATAGATTCTAACACGATGAAAAAAGTGCTTGTAATGATACTTGCAGGAGGACAGGGAGAACGGCTTTATCCTCTAACAAAAGACAGAGCAAAACCGGCGGTCCCTTTTGGTGGTATTTATCGTATCATTGACTTCACCTTGAGCAACTGCATTAATTCGATGCTGAGGAAGATTTGTGTATTAACACAGTACAAATCTTATTCCCTGGACAGGCATTTAAGGATTGGATGGAATATATTTAATAGCGAATTAGGCGAGTTTATCGAGAACATACCTCCTCAAAAAAGAATATACGATATGTGGTATCAGGGAACAGCCGATGCCGTATATCAGAATACCTATGTTCTGGAGAGAGAGCGCCCTGAGAAGGTTTTGATCTTAGCTGGCGATCATATCTATAAAATGGATTATCGTGAGCTGATAGAATTCCACATAGCGAAAAAATCAGACCTTACGGTGCCATGCATTGAAGTGCCCGTGAGTGAGGCAACCAGATTTGGGGTTATAGCAATAAATAACGAACAGCAAATTATAGATTTTGATGAAAAACCAGCCAACCCGAAACCCATCCCCTCAAATCCCGGAGTAGCGCTTGTATCGATGGGAATTTATCTCTTCAATACACAAATATTGGTAAAACGCATAGTTGATGACGCCAAAAAAGAATCGAACCATGATTTTGGGAAAAACATAATCCCCTCAATGATCAATAAAGACAGGGTGTTTGCGTTTGTTTTTAATGACAAGAATAATAAAGCAGTTAAATACTGGAGAGATATAGGGACCCTTGATTCTTACTGGGAAGCCAATATGGATCTTATCCAGATAGACCCTATTTTTAATCTCTATGATAAATGTTGGCCTATTCGTACCTATCATGAACAACTTCCCCCTGCAAAGACCGTGTTCTCAGAATCGTTTCCCGGAGGGAGATACGCTAAGGTTCTGGATTCTCTTGTATCCAATGGATGCATCATTAGCGGCGCCCATGTGGAAAGATCGGTAGTTTCTCCCGATGTAAGAATTGATTCCCATTCTGAAATCCTGGATTCGGTTTTAATGGAAGGGGTAAGGATCGGTAAAAATGTTAAAATCCGGAAAGCCATAATTGATAAATTTGTAACGGTTCCTGACGGAAAACGCATCGGATATAATTTAGAAGAAGATGCCAGGCAGTTTACTATTACGGGAAAAGGTATTGTTGTAGGACACAAAGAGATGCCTTTGCTTTGATCTTAAACGATAGAATACCTATTAAGACTTAGCAGCGAAATCTCCTGAATACACATTCCTGATGATCAGAATTTCAAGAGATTTAACGCATGTATAAAATAGGCCTTCGGCGACTTTTTTATATCACGGTGTAGGGACGAACACCCGTAGGGGCAGGTTTGAAACCTGCCCCTACAACAAAACATTGAAATTCCTAAACATTTAAAATAGGTCGTTCGGCGACTTAAAATATCTATTTTCCCGACACTGATCCACCCCCTTCATCCCCGCCAGCGGGGGGACAGCGCTTGTCCCCCTCCGTGAGGAGGATTCAGGGGGAGGCAATACGTTTGAATTTCTTATGCATAAATATATACTTAATTTCCCCTTATTTAAAATCTGACAAGGAGACTCTGCTATGAATACTGGTTTTCCTATCAAAAGACTCTTCGCCCTTATTTTCATATCATTCTTATACCCCCTGGTAACCTTTGGAGAAACCCCTCCCTTTAAACTACAGGGAGATCTTTTAAAGGATCACGTTTCTGCGGATAGCCCAATACCTGTTACGATTACTTTTACAATAGCGCCCAACTATTATACCTATAAAGATCAAGTCAAAGTAGAAAGCGGGGATCCCTCCCGATTTACCGTAACCTCTGCAACACTTCCTGCGGGAAAAGTTAAGTACGATCAATTTCTGGAGAAAGAAGTGGAAATCTACGAGGGCCAAGTAAAGATAAACACATTTCTCCAACTTTCAAAGGATACTCTGCCTGGTCCATACCATATAAAGCTTAAAGTACATTATCAGGGGTGTTCCGATAAAATGTGCTTTGCTCCCAAGATAGAGGAGCTTGCCTTGCCAGTACAGGTGGAATCCTCTGGTTTAGGCGTGCCGGTATTGTCGGAGGGGAAAAAGCTAGCGCCTCCTGTCTCCCAGCCAGAGGAAGAAGCTGAGCCTGATGGTTTTCAAAAGACCCTTGAGAGCAGAGGACTTTTTGTATCCCTGATTCTTATTTTCCTGGCTGGCATAGGCTTAAGCTTTACCCCATGCGTATACCCTATGATACCAATCACCGTTGCCATAATTGGCGGACAAGCAGCCGCAGACCAGGCATCGGGAAGAAGACCCCTGAAGGCGCTTATTCTTTCGCTCATATATGTTCTGGGAATAGCTGTTGTTTATGCATCTCTGGGTGTTGTTGCTGCTTCTACCGGAGCATTATTTGGCACAGCTCTGCAAAGTCCCTGGGTCATAGGATTCGTGGTGGTGGTGTTTGTAGCGCTTGCCCTGAGTATGTTCGGACTCTATACCTTGCGTGTCCCATCCTTTATCTCTGACCGGCTGGGAACAAAGACAGGAAAAGGTTTTCTTGGGGTCTTCATTATGGGGTTAATTTCGGGAATTGTCGCCTCGCCATGTATCGGCCCTGTACTCGCTAGTCTATTAGTCTATATTGCCAGCACAGGAAATAAATTCCTGGGGTTCTGGATGCTCTTTATTTTTGCCTGGGGATTGGGGGTGCCTCTCATTGTATTGGGAACCTTTTCAGGCGCTATAAAGGCATTGCCAAAATCAGGTGAATGGATGGTAACTATAGAAAGGATATTCGGATTACTTTTACTTGGAGTTGCCCTGTATTATGTAAGATTCATTATATCAGAAAACATCTTTATCATTATTTTGGGATTGTTTTTAATTATTACCGGTGTGTTTTCAGGGGGTTTTGACCGATTGACCAGCGAAAGCACTACCTTCCAGCGGGCAAGGAGGGCCTTTGGTCTTATAGTCTTTATATTCGGAGCGTATTTCCTCGTAGGGCATCTCATAATCAGGGGATTTATTTTACCACCTTTCTCAGCATCAACACCTGCCCAGGTAGAAACAACAAAGGAGAAGATCGATTGGATATCCGATGAAGAGAAGGGACTACAGCAAGCCAAAGCAAGTGGCAAGATGGCATTGATTGATTTTTGGGCATCGTGGTGTGCGGCCTGTATAGAGCTCGATAAACTTACCTATACAAATCCGGAGGTTATCAGAGAATTAAAAACATTGGTAAATATCAAGATTGATAGCACCAATACAAACGACCCAAGAGTTAAACAGCTTTGGAATAAATATGGAATTGTTGGCCTTCCTACGGTAGTATTTGTCAATAAGGATGGAACGGTACTCAAGGATAAAACTATTACAGGCTTTGTCAATGCTCAGGAATTTCTGCAGACCTTAAAAGGTCTGGAATAAATATACGGGCGCTACAATTTACCATAGTATCTATCAATCTTCTTTACCTTGCATGTATAAAGCATGTATAAAGCATGTATAAAAATTTTAGTATCTTACGAATATTTTTCACATATGGAGGACTTTATGAATAAAAAAATAGCGGGATATCTCTGTTTTACTTTTTTATTTGCAACGATCTTAATGACTGTCTCAACAACTTCTTATGCGGAAGATACTATTAAGGAGATAAAACTTGCGGAATTACATACTTTACTCGAGAACAATAAGGGCAAGGTGATAGTTCTCAATCTGTGGGCAACATGGTGCGCGCCTTGCAGGAAAGAAATACCGGGATTTATCAGTCTTTATAAAAAATATAAGGATAAGGGCCTGGAAATTATTGGTATTGCCTTTGATGAAAATGGGTCAAAGGTTGTCCCTCCATTCATAAAAAATTGAATATAAATTATCCTATTTACCTTAGTGGTGGCGATATCGGCCCCGCATATAATCTCGAAGCTTATCCGACTACTATTATTTACAATAAAGATGGTAGCATGGTTAACCAGCATACTGGTTACATACCGGAGCAAGAGCTTGAAGATGAACTGAGTACATTGCTGAAAGGTCAACAAAAATAAGACTGGTACCTGGTAAAATGATTCGTAGGGAAGAACCTCGTGTTCGCCCCTGTTGAACTATGCTAACAGATTGGAAGACTATGTATGAAAGCTTCAAACACACTGCAAAAACCAAATAACCATACACAGACAACGAGGCTGTGCGATATCCACCTGAAACGCACGACCCTGAAAACACTTCAGATAAACGTTGGAAAATTATGCAATCAGGCTTGTGAACACTGTCATGTGGATGCTGGTCCGAAGAGAACCGAAATAATGACGGCACAGACAGCAGATCGGATATTAGACCTGCTGGCAAATACCCGATCTATAGAACTTGTGGATTTCACAGGGGGCGCTCCGGAACTGAATCCATCATTTCGCTCTATGGTTAAACGATCCCGCTCTCTGGGGCGGCGTGTTATGGACCGGTGCAATCTTACCGTGCTATCCATCAGAGGACAGGAGGATTTAGCAGAGTTCCTGCGAGACAATCAGGTTGAGGTGGTTGCATCGTTACCCTGTTATTCCCGGGAAAATGTTGATAAACAGCGCGGGAGGGGCGTCTTTGACAAGAGTATCGATGCAATACAAAAACTTAACTCCCTGGGGTATGGCCAGGAAGGAAGCGGGTTGATACTCGATCTGATCTTTAATCCGGGCGGGGCTTTTCTTCCACCATCACAGGAAAAACTGGAAAAACAATACAAGGAGGAATTGTGGGAGCAATTCGGAATTGTATTCAATCATTTATATGTAATAGTAAATATGTCAATCCGCCGATGGGAGGAGTATTTAGAGCGCACAGGGCAGAAAGAGCGTTATAAAGAACTCCTGGTTAACGCATTTAATCCTCAAACAGTGGATACGGTGATGTGCAGAACACTCATCTCAATTGGATGGAACGGACAACTGTACGATTGTGATTTTAATCAGATGCTTGAAATTCCCGTCGGAGGCAAACAGAGGACGCTGTGGAATATTAAGTCCTTTGAAGAGTTTAGTGAAGGCCCGATTGCTACTTCAGCCCACTGTTTTGCCTGTACTGCCGGAGCAGGGAGCAGTTGTGCCGGCTCGTTAATTCATTACTGAAGGAGATAAGAGACTATTATTATGATAACAGAACAAGCGGTTCGGGAGCGGTATAGCGCTGCAGCAGCGCAGAAGGAAGCAGCGCTTTGCTGCCCGGTAACATACAATCCCAAATATCTGGAAGTTATTCCTAAAGAAGTACTGGATCGTGATTACGGCTGTGGCGACCCATCTAAATATCTGACCGGGGGAGAAACAGTTCTTGATCTGGGATCCGGCGGCGGAAAAATCTGCTTTATTGCGAGCCAGGTTGTTGGTTCATCCGGAAGAGTAATTGGCGTTGACATGAACGATGAGATGCTCGCCCTTGCGCGTAAAGCAAACGTCGAGGTCTCGAAATGTTTAGGATATGGCAACGTTGAGTTCCGGAAAGGAAAGATACAGGATTTGCGTATCGACAGGGACTTACTTGATGCATGGTTAAAGCAAAATCCTGTAAGAAACGAAGCGGGTCTTTCTGCATTTGAATCTTACGTACAACATATAAGCGTGGCATCTCCTATGATTCCGGACGAATCGATTGATACGGTAATCAGCAACTGTGTTCTTAACCTGGTTAATCACAAAGATAAACCATTTCTTTTTAAGGAAATTTACAGAGTACTGAAGCGGGGTGGGCGTGCAGCAATCAGCGATATCGTATCAGACGAACCGATACCAATCGAGCTTCAGCAGGATACAAATTTGTGGAGTGGCTGTATCTCCGGAGCGCTTCAGGAGTATGAATTTCTCAGGGCATTTGAGGATACAGGGTTTTACGGAATCACCATTGATAAGCGTGATGAGAAACCATGGCGTACCGTTAATGGGATCGGGTTTAGAAGTATTACCGTATTGGCTTACAAAGGAAAAGAAGGGCCATGTTGGGATCATAAAGAGGCCGCCATATACAAAGGGCCATTCCGAAACGCCACCGATGATGACGGCCACGAGTTCCGGCGCGGCGTTCGCACAGCTGTATGCCGTAAAATATTTCGCATTCTTGAACAAGAGCCGTATGCAAATCACTTTGAGTTTATCAGGCCGCGAGAGGAAGTCTCGGCAGAAGAGGCTCAGTCTTTCCCGTGTACCAGCGAGATAACAGTCAGGTCTTCGCATGAAACAAAGGGTGATAAATATGCTACAACGAATGAAGACGCCTCTTGCTGTGATCCGGGAAGTTGTTGCTGAAGGGATTATATTCCATTCCACAAAAAAAGACGCAGAGATTCGAATTGTACATTACTCAATACTCAAGAGAGAACATGAAATATCCAAAAATTAGCGGAACGCTCAGGGGTATTTTGAGAGCAGGCTTTAAAAGTATTTTGTGCGTCAGTCAGTGCGCTGTTCGTTCGCCGAACCATAAGACAGCCAGTACACTCATTCTTGAATTTGCAAAATATCCAAACCCCGGTCAGGTAAAAACACGACTGGCGGCAGAACTGGGCAATGAAGAGGCATGCCGGATTTACTGCAAAATGGCGCAAGGAACACATCGGGAACTTCTCAAACTACAAGAACAAGGCCAGGCGAGTGTCATTGTATATGCAGACGGCGCTGATCACCATAAAATTTCCAACTGGCTTCAGGGAGCGCATGATACATGGCTTCAACCCGCAGGAGATCTTGGGCAGCGATTGGAGCACGGCTTCCGCAAGGCATTCGAAATAGGCTTTCGGACTGTTCTTGCTGTTGGCACAGATTGTCCCGGCTTAACTGCAGAAAAAATACAGAAAGCTATCGGGCATCTGGAACAATTTGATATTGCAATTATTCCATCAACAGATGGAGGGTATGTACTCATTGGCACAAATTCCTTTCAGCAGAACCTGTTCAAAAATATTACCTGGAGCACAGATAAAGTTTTTGGGCAAACACTACAGCAGGCAAAGGCAAAAAATCTATCAATAGCCCTCCTTGATCCGGAGACCGATGTAGATACCGCAGAAAATCTCAAAATATTTGAGGCGGCATTAAAACCCGACGTATCTGTTATTATTCCGGTGCTCAATGATCGATGGCAATTACAAGAAACCCTTCATGCATTTTCCTGTGCTCCTAACTTAGGGGAACTTGAAGTAATCGTAGTTGATGGTGGATCTACCGATGGTTCCGATGTCGTGGCGCGCGGTTTCAACATCCGATGGCTGAGAAGTGCTCCCGGGCGCGCACAACAAATGAATACCGGGACACAATACGCACGGGGACAGTGGCTCTGGTTTCTCCACGCAGATTGCCGTCCAAGCCCTGAAACAATCAGAAAGCTACCTGGCTTTTTGCGATCTGCAAATCTTATGTGGGGATTTTTTAAACAACAAATATCAGACCCATCGTTCTGGTTCCGGCTTATAGAGATGGGGAACGAATTCCGTGGACGAATAGTAAAACTTCCCTACGGCGATCAAGCCATCATAGTTTGCCGCGATTTATTTCTTCAATGCGGCAGTTACCCGCAGGTCCTGTACCTGGAAGATGTAATCCTGTCCCGTCGTTTAGCACGAATATGCCCTCCCACAGCAATAAATGAAAAGCTGCACGTACACCCGCGACACTGGAAACCTCTTGGGCCGTTTTTTACCACGATAAGGAACCTGTGTACGGTATTTCGCCTTATCGTACTAGGACAATCTCCATCAGATTTGTTAGCATACTATTTGCATTGGAAAAAGCCTCGCAATACATCTTCCGCTTCACTTCAGGATAACACACCAAAACGCTTAGCCCACGAAAATCATCAATAAAAATAGAGAAAAATCATGAACGGTGGCCTGAATCATATAAATTTGTTTTCGGTTGGATCAGCATTAAACAACGAATGAAATAACATTCACATCGTATATTTTTATAAACACATAAAACAAATCATAGATATTTGCTTTATCATTATTTAAGCAAATATATTGAAACGCTGTATGCACAATCATACATTTTAAGATGTAGGGCACGGCTTTACAGGCTGTCCGGGAATGCTTTCACACGGCCAAGCCTATACTATATGCTGATAAAATATTAGCACGACAACAATATTTAGTATGACATTTGTGCGTCGATTGAATTCTCGGACAGCCTGTTTAGCCTTGCTTCCCGCCAGAATATATACGCCGGGATAGCAACCCGAAAGGGTTACCCTATCAGAATTGAAATTCCTAAACATTAAAATTATCAGAACTATATTAGTTTGGTGTTAATTTTGCTTACTAACAATGCACTTTATCTCCAAAAACAAATAAGATAAACAGGAAGGAGTAGTAAAAATGGCAAAAGATAAGAGAAACGTTTCAGGCCTTATCACAGTAAGATCAAAAATGTCATTATTTACAATGACTTTAATAATTGGATTTTTGTTAATTTTTGCCGCAGTTGGATCAGCAAAGGATCACGATAATAGTAAGGAACTAAGAATATTTACTGCCCTTTTAACGGGCGGGCAGGAAGTTCCTGATCCGGATCATCCCAATAACAACAGTAATGCATTTGGAGTGGCATTTATGACTTTGGATGAAAAAACAAACATGCTCTGCTATTCAATATCCTTTACGAATGACAAATTAGTTGGAACTGAGACAGCGGCCCACTTTCATGCCCCTGCAAGACCAGGGAAAAATGCGCCGATTGTGTTTGATATTACTCCAAAAGTAAGCCCTATTGGGAGTCCTAAAAATGGGTGTGTAGGCCCACTGAGGAAAAAGCAAAGAGATCAATTGAAAAATGGATTGTTCTATATCAATATTCACAGTGGGTCTTTTCCACTCGGAGAAATCAGGGGGCAAGTTATACCGGCAGAGGATATAGATTATGATGTAGATGATAATGTAAATTTTAAGGCAAAAACCGATGATAGCTCCGGTGAGAAGCATTAAAAATTTGGGAGTGATTCTGTAACCCTCATGAAGGAGCAAAGAAGGTCTCCCCGCTCTACAATTCATTAATTAGGCCTTTGACGACTTTCACAACAGTAGTGGCAAGGCGCGCCTTGCCACTCCACTACATAGTTAGTTTGAAATTCCTAAACATTGAATTGGGCTTTACAAAACAAAGCCTAATAACCTTTTTCTGTTTGTTCTTAAACTTGTTCTGGAAACATATTTAAAATTTGTTTTTTCTCTTTCAGAATCTTTCTCTTTAAGAATATTTGGCAAGCATATTGCTTAATTATAAAGATAAAGCAATATGAAAATCTACTATAATAGGCATTAATTTTCCTTAAAAGGAGGTCAAAATGAAGAAAAAAGGAATATTAATCATTATTATTTCTCTTCTTACCCTTTTTTTATCAGCTAAGTTGTTTATTCCAAGAGAAATTAACTTAAGAGGAAGCGGCGGTTGGGGACTAGAAAATAAATATAGCAGGATGTATAATCCAAAAACTGTTGAGATCATTAAAGGAAAAGCAGCCAGTATACATGTAATTACGCCGATACGGGGAATGTACCAGGGGGTATGTGTAATAGTAAAAAATGGCAGTGAAATAATCCCAATCCATTTAGGCCCGGAATGGTACGTTGAAAATCAGGACCTGGCGGTTGAACCAAGCGATACTATTGAGATTACAGGCTCAAGAATTAATCTTGATGGAGAGTCTGCCATTATTGCCTCTGAGATAAAGAAAGGGAATAAAAGGATGGTGCTTCGCGATGACAAAGGTTTTCCACGTTGGAGCGCATGGAGAAGCGCCGCAATTAATAATTAAAGAGAAAGGTATCTCTTTTGAGAATTTCCTCTATGGCAAAACTTACTCTGTATACTATCGGCAGCATCTTCTCCTTCCTGTATGCTGCTATTACCCTTTCTTCTTATATGTACTTATGGTTTCGGTTTGGCAGTACCCTTAAAAGCGATCAGCCCAGTCAGATATTGACCATGATAAATCAGAGGCCTGTTGAGTGGTCAATTGTATGGTGGACAATTACCATTATTCCACACGCCTTTATTCCTTTATTTCTGGCAGTCTTGAAAGGTCTTTGGAAAGAGGAGTCCACACTAGCCTCGCTAGGATTCATAGCTGGTATTGTAGCTCTCATTCTGGGGATATTGAGTCCTTTACGATGTATTGCAATTTCGGGAGTTTTAGCTAAGATTTTTGTTAGCGGAAGCGAAATGCAGAGAGCCGCCGCCGATGTGATATACAGGGTAGAGGAGGCTTATGGTAAAGGTATGTATTGTGTCTTTGGCGCTACCTGATTCATAGGCTGGGTAGGCCTGTCAGGCCTCGGAATGATACGTACAACTTCGCCTGTATTTCCAGATTGGTTAGGGTGGCTGGGTATTATTGTGGGTTCAATGTATTTTTTTGGTATACTGGGAAGGCTCATTTGGACTCCTCTTGGAACGGCCAGAGGGGTTGCCTTTTTTTTCTTTCTTGCCTTTGTCGTATTAACAGGACTACGATTACTCAAAGCATCATCAATTGAGGGTAGCTCTTGAAGAAACATAGTTACTCAAAATACTGTTGAATCGTAAGAATATTATGGATAAAGGCCGTCCAAAGGGTAGTAAGCAGGTAAGTATCATGTTATTGCACAGGAGAAACGACCGAGGCGTCTTAATCCCCTTTATTCCCCCTTGGTAAAGACGTAAATTCAAAGAAAAAGTCGTTGGGTTTTGCCTTTTAAAACCCAACCTAATTTAATGTACAAGGATTTCAATTACGCAGGGCAACCCTTTAGGGTTGCTCTCTCCCATATACGTTCAGGCGGAGGAGCAAGATTAAAGCCTCACCCTACATCTTAAGAAAGTCTAATTTAAGGAATTGAAGCAGAAGCGTATTGCAATACGCTTCTACAAGATTTTACTTTTTGTAGTATTTCATAGCCTCAGGCAATTCTTCTTTGATATCTTCTATCCTTCTTTCCGGCTCCGGATGGGTGGATAAGAATTCTGGCGGTCTTTCTCCTCCCATTTTACCCATCCTCTGCCAGAATGGAATGGCTTCCCTGGGATCATAACCTGCTCTTGCCATGAGGATGAGTCCAATATGGTCGGCCTCTAGCTCATGACTTCTGCTATACGGTAAAACAAAACCAATATTTGTGCCTGCACCATAGGCCTGTAATAATATCTGTTTTGTTTGCGCAGGCTGCTGACTTAATGCTACGGATAAGCCGGTTGCGCCTAATTGTACCAATAAGAGCTGGCTCATCCTTTCGCCGCCGTGATTTGCTATAGCATGCGCTACCTCGTGCCCCAATACGACGGCAAGTCCTGTTTCATCTTGAGTTGCAGGGAGGATACCTGTATATACAGCAATCTTTCCCCCCGGCATACAAAAGGCGTTTACTGTTTTATCATCCTCAATAAGATTAAATTCCCACTCATAATTCTTTATCTCTTCTTCCATGTTGTTTTCACGCATGAATTGTTCGGCTGATTGTGCTATGCTCTTCCCCACTTTTACCACCATCTCTTTTTTTTCTGCATCGTTAGAGAGTTTTGACTCAGACAGCAACTGATGATAATTGTCCTGGCTTAAGGTAAGAAGCTGAGACTGTGGTACAAAGGAAAGCTGTTTTCTTCCGGTTATGGGCACTGTTGAACAACCAATGAAAAGAACAATGACAAGCGTGGATACGAAACATTTTGATTTGAGCATGTTAAGCCCCCCATGAAGATGTACCAAATAATGAAAAATGTTTAAGGCCGATAATGTAAAAAAGCCCTCTAAGCTTCCATTCGTAACTCATATTACCATATCTTTATAAATCTTTGAATTTTATTCTGGTTGCATTATATCTCCACGGTAAAGAGAAGATCAAGAAAGATGTTGGGGTTTCGTTCCTCAGCCCAACATACTATAGTAATGTTAAAACAAAATGTCGCTTTATTTCTGAGATCATGATAGTACAAAAATACCCTATAATTCAGAAGTGGTAACAGATAAAATGAAGATGATCTCTATTTCAAGCCCGAAGGGCTGTCATGATTATAGAGAATGAATAACCGCAAAATCAATAACCCTGAAGGGGTGAAATAATTATCAGGAAACAACGGCAAATTCCCAGGCAATGACAGGTATACACGGATTTTCCATGCCACCCCTTCGGGGTTCAAATCCTTTCTTCCTCTCTTTTGCTATAATCATACCATCCCTTCGGGATTATGAGACAAAAATACCTTGATACTTTATCACGCCGTTTCTCTGGGATGAGGAAAAACCGATCTGTACTTTCTGGGAAATTTTACTCTACTCTGTAACATTTTGTTTTGAGATTACTATAGAAGCTATTCCAAAACCTATTTCTGTACGGAAACCTCTTTCTGTCTTCAGATGATTCCAGATACTAACAGTAAGGTTTTTAGATAATTCCAGACCGGGTGGCACGGGCAAACCATGTCCCCGCATGTCTTGAATGGGGATCTTTTGTCCGTGCTTATTTAAGTACCAGACCACAAGTTTTTGTACATTTGTTTATCAGGGAAAGACATTTTCTCCGCATCAAGCTCAGTACAATTGACGTGTAAGCATCTTACCGGGAGCATCTTGTTCCCAAACTCTTCCCCATTTACATGAGGACATGGTTTGGGAACACAGTTGCCTCGAAACTCTGTTTTGAGTTTCATCGGGAAACAGAGTTTGGGAACAAGCATGGAGAAATATCTATTTTTGTGCCTCCGTATCTCTATGGGTCCATAAAGGCTTTGTTGCCATTCTAAGCCTTCTTAAGAGAGAAAGAAATACGAAAAAAGGCTTGAGAATGATTTTGAATTTTTTCAGAAATCTTATTAGTAAAAAAGTGACTACAAGACCTAAAACAGTTGCTACAACTACCGGATTTGCGCCAAATAACCAGGAAAGAGTCTTTATCAGACCTGACAGAAATGCAATAGGATGCGTGGCAAGCGTAAAAAGTATCGTTACAAAGAGACCATATTGGACAAATTTTATACATTTCGAAAATATCTTTGGCGGCATGAACCGCATTACCAATAGACCTGCCTTGCCTTTTCTTGCCAGTTTGATCCCGTCATCACCATACATACCGGCATACTTAATAACATCATCTCCGTGTTTTTTTGCCAACAGTATTACATTGTTTCCATATCTTCCCATAACTTTGACACCGCTTGATCCATATTTTGATACATAGGGAATAATATCATCACCATAGAAAACTGCTAACTTAATAACATCATCTCCGTAAATAGTACTCAAAAGTACAACATCTTTACCATATTTCTGAATTACCCTGAGGCCGTCATCGCCGTAAAGTATGGTGTATTTTACGACATCATCACCATATTGGCGTGCAAGAAGCAGTACTTCATCACCATATTTTTCAATCACATTTCCTGCATTTGGACCATATTTTGTGAGGTACCGAACTGTGTCATCCCCATATTGCTGCGATAGTTTGAGAATTTTACCATCGGTTGCTTTCAGTACCCTGATGCCATCATCCCCGTATTTTGCAACAAACGAAACGGCATCATCTCCATACGTTTCAACAAGATCTTCTGTAAGATGCATGAGACCCCGAAAACCTTTTGTTGTCCTGGCAAGTCGCGCTCCTTTTGTCGCAAGCTTTGCCACTTTAGATATACCACTACCAATAGGAACAAATCCCAGGATGTCTAGCCCTGCAAATAATTTATCCTGAAAAGTAATATCTTCCTGCCGGATCTTTTTCCGACTTACCCGCTCAATATCGGAGATAAAGAAGTTTCTTAATTTGTTGGTAATCGTGGTAACGGCTTCTTCCTTGACATTATAGATATCGAGGATCTCAAAACGGTCAATAAAATCATTTCCCAATTCAAAGATGAGGTGAATGGCCCGTTGTGCATTTTCACGCCTTATTGCTGTATCACTTTGAGCATTTGCCGCAGATGTTTCAATGTCATACCACCAGTATGAGACCCATCCATAGGCGCTTGTCGTCTTCAAATAGTTATAAATTTGGCTGTTAAAATCTTTATTATCATAGAATAGATAGATAATGGGAATCGTTTGTTTATGCCCGTACGTTTTTATCACCTGGTAAAAGAGATCATCATCGATAAAAAGGTTGAATAAAACCTTTGCCTTGTCTCCATATTCTTTTATGGCCAAAAGGCCATCCTCTTGAAATTTAATGACGATATCCAACACATCTTTATCGTATAGTTTCGCAAAGGCGAGGCCGTGTTTTCGTATCAGGGGAAATACAATATCGCCCTTTTCATTGGCAAGGTTGATGAACTCAATACCTTTTTCTTTATCTTCATTGATAAGAAAGAAATTTTCAGGGTTATTGGCAACATATTTTACCCCCTCATCTCCAAAGGTTGTGTAAAATGTGGCGATGGTTTCGGGTGAGAATATATGAAGATTACTTTTGTTGTTATCCGGATTGCTGTATAAGCGGAAGATGTCCCGGTAATTGATAAGTGGGTACAGATTTGCCATCTCCCTGCCGTGTTTTTCCAAAAGGGCAAGCCCCTCTATCTTATATTCTTTTAAAAATTCAAGGGTGAAGATGCTATAGTGTTGATAAAGCCGTTCTGCATTATCGCCAAATTGATTGAAAACGTCTTTAAAGTTAAGAGAGACAGGATTTACAAGATTATTGGTGTTTGATTCGATGGTTGGCGGTTTGTCTATGGGTTGAGAAATGACATTTTGTAAGGGATAACATAGCGATTGGCTTAAGAAACAGAGAATACCTGCGATAAAAATCGATTTATTCATTATGTATCAATATCTTTATTTGATACGAAAAGTATATCCCGGTGGCCCACAGAATCTCTTTCGAGTACAAATAGAGGCATTTCAGGAAGTTTCGAAATCTTTTTGAAGTCCTTCTCCTGGATAAAGAGAAATACCCTCTCCTGTGAATTTAAAAATTTTTTCAAATCGTCTGATTCGGCAATTACTTCAATAGAATTTCTATCGGTATAGAACAGATACGGGTCCCGGAAAAAATTATACATCGCCAGTCTCTCATCCGGTTTCATCATAGCCTTTGCTTTGTCACAAATCTCTTTGGCAGATTTATATTGGTCGAGTATCGGAATAACCCTTACAGTGCTGACATTAAAAATGATACAGATAACAAAAACAAGGGTAAAGAAAAATGGAATTATCCTGGCATGCTTTATCAAGTATAGCATGACAATACCAGCAAGAAAAAGAATTATGGTAAAAGGAATAGCCGTAGTTATATATTGAGGGAATGCCTTATACACCGCGACAGGGAAAAGAACACCCAGTGCGAGTGATATTCCACATAGTATATAACAGGGATAATAGCCTGTTTTTCTAAAATAATTCTCCTGAGACTGCTCAATAAACTCATTCAGAAACCAGGCTATAAAGAGTGCAGATGCAGGGTACAAGGGGAGAACGTAAATATCCCTTTTCCCTGACACAATGGAAAAGAAAATAAAGACAACTGCAAACCAGACGAGTGGTAATAAAAGAGATTCTTCGTTTCTCCCAGATTGACAAATATTGCTATTTTGGAGTGAAGAGCGGTGAAGTATCTTTGTTTTGAAATTCCTTATCGTCAGGATATTGGGTATTTTTCCTCTTCCTTTCTGAGAAAATAGATATATCACAATACTGGGGATAAAAATACTCCAGGGCAAAAAGTTAACAGGAAAATTTATGAAGTAATAATAAAACGACCTCTTATGCGCAAATGAACTGGCAAACCTTCCAACATTTTGTTTGAAAAGGATCTGATTAGTATATTCCTTACCACCATATACACCCGCCAGATAAACCCAGGTAAATACTATGATGGCAAACAATATCCCACCTATCCATGGTTTGGTATCTTTTAAAATCCCGACATCCCTTTTCAATATGAGGTAAGTTAGTACTATGAAAAAGGGGAGGATAAAACCTATGGGCCCCTTTGCAAGTACTCCGAAGGCCATGAGTACATAAAAGGCGGTATAATACAACCCTTTGTTTTTTGTTCAGTATATCCTTTATAAAAAAAGAGTATCGACATGGTTACGAGCAGTGTAAGGAGGACGTCGAAGGCAACACGGTGCGCCATCCAAAGAAATTTCGAGCTAGTGGCAAGAATAAGCGAAGCCATTAAAGCTATTCTCGTGTTTCGGTATAAGCTTTTAGCAAGATAAAACAGCGCAACACAGCAACCAATACCAGCAAAGGCTGAAGGCAAGCGGGAGGACAAGGCGGTAATCTTTCCGAACGGCAGTGAAAATACATTAATGAGCCAAAACAAGAGCGGAGGTTTATCCGGATAAGGTTTACTATTCAGGTGAGGAACAATGAAATTACCACTATCTCTCATTTCTTTTGCTACCTGCGCATATCGGGGTTCATCAGGCGCCCAGAGGTCTCTTTTCCCTATGTTGAACAGGAAGAGAAATACTGTGAATACTATGATAGAGACTACGATGAAACGGGTATTGTGAAAAGGGGTTATTGAATTCATCTTATGAAAGCAATCTATGTTGTAAATATCCTTTTTAGATTTGCACCTGTGCAAGGCTAAACAGGCTGTCCGAGAATCCAATCGACCCACAAATGCCATACTAAATATTGTTATCATGCTAATATTTTGTCAGCATATAGTATAGAATTTGCCGTGTGAAAGCATTCCCGGACAGCCTGTAAAGCCTTGCCCTACTTTGGAGTATTATACAAAAAGTTTATTTTCAAAATCAAAGAAGAACTTAATTTTTTACTTTACTGAAAAAATTAAAAAAACCTTGTAATTTTCACAATTTTATTATAGTGTCATTTTTACAGGGAAAAGCAATTTCCTATCATCTCTTTTACCTTTAACTGATTCTGACTTACAGAGTCGATTTGATTGGAGGACATATGAGAGAGCGAAAAATTATCTTAGCCATAATTATTGTAATCTCCTTGTGTACCGTTGCATTTGGATGTAAGAGAAAAGCAAGACTATACGGAGTAACAATGTGGAACGCAGGCTGCGCAGCCACGAATCTTTCCCTGTGGGACGACATGGGGCTTGCCTGGTACAACGAAGTTACCAATACCGCACACTCAGGAGCTTACACGCAGGATGGCCAGACCATCGACGGCAATATCGTAGATAGCCTATTCACCGATACCAATGCCGTGAATTGGGGAAACGACCACAACAACATCGATATTGCGGATGCTGCCCTCATTTTTATGCATGGCAGTGAGAGCAATGACCGATGGCAAGGGAGTGTCAGGGTAGATGAGGCGGGCGCCGGAGATTGCCTGACCTGGCAGGGAGATATGCGTTTTGGCAATACCAATCTGAAATTTCTCCATTTATCTTCTTGCAACAGTATGGACGATAACCAGTGGGCTGATCGGTGGTGGGAATCCTTCAGTGGTCTGCATCAAGTGAACGGCTTTCATGGTTTCATGTGGATTGGCTCTGATCTGATCAGCGATTACGAGGACTTCGCATCCGATGCTTTTACCTCTACGATTGCAGATGCCTGGCTTGACAATATGTACCGTCCGGATATCAGCGGTACGGATGATCAGTGTCCTGTAGCATACGCAGTGGGGGCCAATAGCGATGATACCTGGAACAGAATCGGCGCCGAACGATACAACAACGTGCTTTCCAATCCTGCTAGCGTGGGGTATTGGGGAACTGTATATCTCGAAAACTGCGATCCCGCAAACGAAGATACAATCGGCACGGGTATCGATTAAGGAGGAATCAAAAATGAAAATATGTCACATTGTTATCATTTCCGCCTGTTTATTAGTGATTGCAATGGCCGCGACTGTGGTGGCACAGGAAGAACAACGGAAGACTGATTCAGATTATTCTGCCCTGATCAGAGAATCCTTGCCTGTGTGGGACGAAAGTGTTTTAAATGCACCGAAACAGAAGCTGTGGACTGAGCGTGCCTCAATACAATTGCTGACTGAGGCAGTTCGGGATAAAGTTCCGGAAAAGACAGACAGGGAAAGTTTTCAGGACAAAGAGCGAAAGTTGCAAATTGAAAAGGACAGGGGCTATGTCCGTTATATCAATGCGAACCGTGGCTACAAACACGGCGTTTCTCCTGCAAAGGCAGTGGCCAAGGATCAGGCTGAAAAAATGATCGTTGAGGCAGTCAAAACCATCGGCGTGCCTGAGGATGAACTAAAAGGGCCGAATGTATCGACGGTATTGAGTCAGGGTGGATCGGTTCAGGAGAAAACCAGGGATGAAGCGTTCGCCAGGGAACAGCTTGTATATATAGAGCGCAATGTTAATAACCTTCCGGTATTTGCCTCCGAGATTAAGGGGGCGATCTCGAATGCAGGTGAGATTTCCCGCCTGCTTGTGAAGTGGCCTGACTTCTTTCTGGCAGATGTGCAAAAGTTGCGGCCGCAAGACCAGGTAATCAACGATATTGTTACCCAGATCCAGGATACAATGCAAGGAAGACCGGCACTTTCGGTCAACATGGAACTTGCCTATACACCGTTACGGACTGAAGGAAAAATCAAATTCGTACCGGGTATCGTGGTTGCGGTCACACCTGAAGAAGGCAACGGCTTTATGTTTACCGTTCCGGTTGCAAATTAGTCTATCAGGTGGTTTACTAATACCTGAATGAGGGGCAAAGCAGAACATTATAGTATCCAAGAGATGAAACCGAACCGAATAGGGAGAAAGTTGAGTCTTTGGCTCATAGGTAAGTGTATGAAATGGAGAGAATTCTT
>SULG01000051.1 GCA_005524015.1 Candidatus Jettenia ecosi | reverse complement strand
TTACATATATCATTTTTGATCATCTTTGTAAATTTCAATTTTTATAATTTTCAAAATATATCATTCCTATTCTAAAAATAAATTATTTGAACATAAGAGAGATCTTTAATACAATATGAGTTTATTGTTATACTTAAAATAATGAATAGTTGGGTAAAGAATTGAGTGCGGTTGTTATTATTCCTGCAAGGTATGCATCTACGAGACTACCTGGAAAATTAATCCTGCCAGAAGCCAAAGCTATTACCGGAAGATATATCATAGAGCACGTCTACCAGAATGTAAAACAGTCACAACGAATTAGCAAGGTGATTGTTGCTACAGATAGTCAGTTGATATACGACATTGTTAAAGGATTTGGCGGAGATGCAGAGATGACCTCTTTATCGCATATCTCGGGAACAGATAGAATTGCAGAGGTAGCAAGTCGGTTGGATGCAAATGTTATCGTAAATGTACAGGGAGACGAACCGGAGGTAGATGCGGCAATGGTAGATCAGGTCTTTGATGCTTTGGTAAAGGACGATAAAGCTGTTATGGCTACCCTTGCAAATACCATAACAAATGCCTCAGAATTGTCGAATCCAAATGTAGTAAAGGTTGTGCTTGATCGTTATGGATATGCGCTTTATTTTTCTCGTTCACAGATCCCGTATGTGCGAGATAGTAAAGATCCGATGAACGAGCGGGGATCCCTATTTCTAAGGCATCTCGGTATTTATGCGTATCGAAGAGATTTTTTATTAGAATACACGAAACTGCCGGCTTCGTCTTTGGAAGATCTCGAGAAGCTAGAGCAGCTCAGGGCGCTCTTTAACGGATATAAGATAAAGGTAGCAATTACGAACTATACATCCCATGGTATTGACACGAGGGATGATTTGACAGCGTTTATGGGAAGATATAAACATGACTAAACACATATTTGTTACTGGCGGTGTGGTCTCTTCGCTTGGCAAGGGTCTCAATTCTGCCTCTATGGGGATGTTATTAGAAAGCAGAGGATTGAAGGTAAGACTTCAGAAATTTGATCCCTATGTGAACATAGATCCGGGAACTATGAGCCCTTATGAGCACGGGGAAGTATATGTAACTGAGGACGGCGCCGAGACAGACCTCGATTTAGGGCATTATGAGCGGTTTACAAACACCGAAACGAACAGGTATTGTAATTTTACGACAGGTTCAATTTACTACTCCGTTATTATGAAAGAACGTAAAGGGGAATATTTAGGGAAGACGGTGCAGGTGATTCCCCATATTACCAATGAGATTATGGAGTGTATACAAAAGCTGGACGGGCCCGATACGGATGTCGTTATATCTGAAATTGGCGGTATCGTGGGAGATATAGAAAATCAACCGTTTCTTGAAGCTATAAGGCAATTTGGTCAAAAGGTTGGCAGAGAACATGTGCTGTATATTCACCTGACGCTTATCCCCTATCTCAGCGCTGCGGAGGAGATAAAAACAAAACCAACGCAGCATAGTGTGGGGATGTTGCGACAGGCAGGTATTCAGCCTGATATAATTATTTGCAGGACAGAAAAGCACTTGAGCGCAGAAGTAAAAGAGAAGCTATCCCTTTTCTGCAATGTGGATAAGAATGCAATTATTGAGGAGAAAGATGTAAAACCCTATCTCTATGAAATACCGCTCATCCTTGTTGAGCAAGGCTTAGATAAGCTTATTATCCAGAAATTAAGACTGGAAACAAATGGCGATAATATGGATAAATGGTTATCGATACTAGAGACGCTAAAAAATCCAAGCCAAGCCACAGAAATTGCCATTGTAGGAAAATATATAGGTCATCAATCAGCGTATGAGTCTATTTATGAATCTCTGATACATGGTGGGATAGGCAATAGTGCACATGTAAAGGTACGCAGGGTAGAATCTGTGGATATAGAAAAAAACGGAGTTAAGTCGTATCTTGAAGGGGTTGCAGGTATCCTTGTGCCGGGTGGATTTGGTGAACGTGGTGTTGAAGGAAAGATTGAGGCGATACGATATGCGAGAGAAAACAAGATTCCTCTTTTTGGAATTTGCCTCGGGATGCAATGCGCAACCATTGAGTTTGCAAGGAATGTATGTAATTTGAAGGGAGCAAACAGCACAGAGTTTGATATAAATACAGCCCATCCGGTAATTAGTTTATTAGAAGAGCAGCGTGGGGTGTCTTCTAAGGGGGGGACTATGAGGTTAGGCGCTCAGCCTTGTGTTCTGCAGGAGAATACAAAGTCGTTTCAGGCGTATGGAAGACGGGATATATCGGAACGACATCGGCACAGGTACGAATTTAATAATACTTATAAAGAGATATTTTTATCTAAGGGCATGATCTTCAGCGGTCATTCGCCGAATGAACAATTGGTAGAGATCATTGAACTTAAGGACCATCCATGGTTTATATGTGTACAGTTCCATCCCGAATTCAAATCAAAGCCTACAAATCCACATCCGCTATTCAAAGAATTTATACGGGCTGCCATCGGCTTTTATAAAGAAAACAATCAGGGATGAATTCCCAAGGCATTGGTAATCCGGATAAATTCGTCATTCGTGTGAAATGCAATCATAATTTTCCCTTTGCCGTTCCTTTCCTTAATAGTGACCTTTGTTCCAAAAAATCTCCTGAATTGGTCTTCCAGATCTTCTATATGTGGAGGAGATTTTTCTTTTGGAGGAGTTGATTTGTCAGCCCCGAGTCCTTTTCCCATAGAGGCAATCTCTTCTACTGCTCTTACAGAGAGCCCTTCTTTTAGAATACGTTCAAGGATATCTAACTGCATTTCTTTTTTTTGAATAGACACTAGCGCCCTTGCGTGCCCCATAGATACTGTTCCACGTGAAACATTCTCCTGAATTTCCTCAGGCAAATCCAATAGTCTGATATAGTTTGTTATAGAGCTACGATCTTTTCCCATAGCCTTTGCAACCTGTTCCTGGGTAAGTCCAAATTTATTCGTTAGCTCTCGGAATGCCCGGGCCTTTTCGATTGGATTGAGGTCTTCCCTTTGAATGTTTTCTATCAAGGCAATTTCAAGATTACTTAATTCGTCTGTATGTCGAATTATTGCAGGAATTTCTTTTAGTCCAACCTGTTTTGCTGCCCGCCATCGGCGTTCACCAGCAATGAGCATGTATCCGTGTGGTATCGGCCTTACAATGATAGGCTGCAAAATGCCGTATTTTTTTATAGATTCAACGAGCCCTTGCATCTCGTCTTCACGAAAGGTGTCCCTCGGTTGAAGATTGTTTGGCTGGATGTCTTCAGGGTTCAGCTTTGCAACGGAAGCTTGCTCTGCCTCTCCTTCTATTCCAATAACACCTCCGAGGAGAGACTGGAGGCTGCGGCTAAGTTTTTCCTTTTTTGACATAATTAAACACTCCTTTTCTTGATGATTTTCAATTGCATTCTGAGGTTATGGATGCTAGTATTTAATCCTAACTCAAAGTAGGGGATACGTTGGAATATGATTCTGCATAACTTATGTTCTAATGCATTAAGAGATGTTCCACGTGAAACATACTAAGTTTTAGCTAGTGTATGAAATTTTTTTACATTTGCAAGGTTTTTTTATGAATGGATGCGTTTTTTCTATTGCTGTTAACACGATACGAGAAATTACACGGCAATCGATGTTTTACTTTATTCTATGTGGTGGAATTTTACTGATATTTCTCTCTTTCTTCTTTACCTTGTTTGCCTTTGGGGAAGAAACGAGGATGATACAAGAAATGGGGATATCGACAATTATGATCTGCTGTCTGTGCCTTGCCTCGTTAAGCGCAACAATTACTATATCGAGCGAGCTGGAAAAAGGTACCATGATGACCTTGCTGTGCAAACCGGTAAATAAAAATCCATTCTTTTTGGTAAGTTTTTGGCATACTAGCTATTGTTTTCCTGTCCTGCGGAATGATGGGGCTTTTTTAGCTGTCTCGTTGAGTATTAAAGATTCTTTGGAATATCACAAAGGATTGTTAAGCTCCTTTGCTGATATTGGTTATTCTGTATTTTTTGAGTTAACATGCTCTTTTTTTCAGGCAGCCATAATTTGCTCAATTGCAATTGCAGGATCCCTCTATATCCCTATGGTGTCAAATGTAAGCTTATGTCTGTTTCTCTATGCTATGGGCAATTCAACGTATTTTTTCCAGAAGCTGTTTCAGGGCAATGAAGAAGGTTTCCCTTGGTATGCGTCAATTTTCTTTATATTTTTTCCAAACCTTAGTGGCTTAAACACCATTGGCACCAGAATCGGATTCGAGAAGTCTAGTCTCGCCTATGTAGCATTGTTAATACTCTATGCTATTCTGTATATAATGCTTGTTATAATGTTAACATGTGAGTTTTTTAATAAGAGAGAATGTAAATAAATGAAAGGCGGGATGTCTCTAGGAAAGGATGTGTGATTGATCTACGGTATAATAGGTGATATTCATAGTAATTATGATGCCTTAACGGCGGTTATTAATGAGCTTCGGCTAGAACAAGTCGATAAGATATTATGTGTCGGAGACATCATTGGCTATGCCGCTGAACCGGTAAAGTGTATAGATTTGCTTCGTGAGCTAAACTGTATAAGCGTAGCCGGAAACCACGACTATGCCGTGGTGGGGAAATTCCCTCTGTGTTATTTCCATGCTGATGCAAGGTCTGCCGTTTTATGGACAGCAAAACAACTTTCCGATGAGCATGTAAGTTTTTTAGAAAATTTACCCTTGATTGAAAAACTAGAAGGTATTACCCTTGTCCACGGGGCATTAAACCACCCGGAATTTTTTGATTATATAATAACATGCCCTGATGCACAATTAAATCTCGATATTTTAAAAACGCCGGTTTGTTTCTATGGCCATACTCATGTGCCGTTAGGAATTTTTTTAGATAAAGAAGGAACTATGCATATTGAGAGGGGGAATGTTTTTGACTTAAATGGCGCAGAAAAAGCAATGATAAACGTAGGAAGCGTAGGACAGCCACGGGATTGGGATCTCAGGGCTTCTTGTGCTATTTACAACGTAGAAGAAAAGATAGTAAAAATTAAGCGTGTAAAATATAACATTAACGAAGCCGTAGAGAAGATATATTCAGCGCATTTGCCAGGGATAAATGCCTTGCGGTTAAGGGAACATATTATTTAATACTATCGATATAGATAGTGTACATCCTATCGAAATAAGCGCAAAAAAAGACGAGTACATAAAGTATTTATATACCGCTTTACACCCTGTTTGAATGTTTAACTATCTATCTTGAATAATCTTAGCTATTTTTTACTAAATGGCTAAATTTATAGATGGATCAGGTGGGCAGATTCTATATGACCCAATTTTTCAATCTCCTGGAGGCATTCTAAGGGCAATGGTGCATCAACATTTAAAATCGTAATAGCGTTGCCGCCAATCTCTTTCCTTCCAAATGACATCTGGGCTATGTTTATTTTTTTACGGCCAAGAAGAGATCCAATATCACCAATCAAGCCTGGTTTGTCTTTCCCAAAAAGAACAAGCATGTGTTCGTTCAGCGAAGCTTCCACTCCGTAGCCGTTGATATCGACAATTCTTGGTTCATTCTTGCCAAATACTGCTCCTGAAATTGCCAGTTCATCTTTTGCTGTAGTTATTTTTGCAGTTACCAAACTCGTAAAATCGCTGATAATATTACTCGTGGTTACATCAACCTTAATACCACGCTCCGCTAAAAGAATGGGCGCGCTAACAAGATTGACACCGTCTTCAAGAGAAGGCTTGAGCAATCCTACAAGCAGACTATCAGTAACGAGCCGAACATTCTTCTTGCAGATTTCTCCTGTATAAGTAATATGTATCGCCCGTATATTTTCTTTCGCAATTTGAATAAGGAGCGACCCCATTTTCTCTGCGAGAATAATATAGGGTTTCAGGTTGATATATTCTTCGGGATTGTAAGGCGGAAGATTTACCGCGTTTCTAAATCCCTTTCCCGTAAGCGCATCAGCCATTTGTTCGGCAGCTTCAACGGCTACAGCAAATTGAGCCTCTTCTGTTGATGCTCCTAAATGAGGAGTTACAATTACCTGGTCTAATTCGAGTAATTTATTGCCTACCGGTGGTTCTATATCGAATACATCTATAGCAGCCCCTGCTACTTGCCCATTTTTTATGGCATTGTAAAGGTCTTCTTCAGAAATAATTCCTCCCCGTGCGCAGTTGATAATTCGAACACCCTTTTTCATGCAAGAAAATTCAGGGTGCCTTATAAGGTTTTTAGTCTCACTATTGAAAGGCACATGGATTGTTATATAATCAGCCTGAGAAAGCAATTCCTTAAGATTCCTGGTAATGGTGATGCTATATTGAGATGTGATTTCCTGGGAAATAAATGGATCATACCCGATTACCTTCATTTCCATGGCCTTGGCGCGTTTTGCAACCTGCCTTCCCACCCTGCCAAGTCCAATGATACCGATAGTTTTTCCGGCAATTTGAAAACCGGTATACTGTTTCCTTTCCCACTTTCCTGCTTTTACCGACGAGCATGCCTGTGGTATAAAACGTGAAAGAGAAAATAGCAAGGCCACCGTATGTTCGGCGGTTGAAGTAATGTTCCCTTCCGGTGTATTCATGACTACGATACCTTTTTTGGTAGCAGCGGAAACATCTACGTTGTCAACTCCGACTCCGGCACGGCAAACCGCCTTTAATTTTTGAGCATTTTCAAGCAAGGCTGCTGTAATCTTTGTGCCACTGCGCAAGATAATTCCATCACAGGTGTGGATGATTGTTTTTAATTCATCTGCTTTTATGCCGGGTTTTTTTAAAACCTCAAGGCCGGCTTTTTCAAGTTTTTCAATACATATATCGGGAAGTTCATCGGCAATCAAAACCAGCATTTCGACCTCTTTCAAAATAACAAACCATAAATATAATTATTTTCAATCAGACCGTATTTTCTCAGAAGTATAGAATTAATCTTTTTAATGATAACAATTTTATCAGATAAAATCAATTTGAAACTAATCAAGCTCTTTCTGCTTTTGTGCGTTGATAAATATTTGCGATGTATAAGAATATTTGTTAAACTACTACTGTTTATTTATAAATTATATAGCTATCAACTGGAGCGCCATGCAATGAAAGGTAGAATTGCCATAGTATTAAGTATGTTCCTCCTGTTTACTATCCCTGTTACAAAGAGCGCTTATGCTAAGGATGGATCGCAGGAAGTCTTAAATAATTTGGAGAATTTCCAAAAATCTCTCTCTGGCTGGATGAAGAATTTCGATACCCTGAGCAGTCAATTTGATACGCTTCAGAAGAATGTAAACGAAAGTTTGGTCCCTCTCAGTGGAATTTCGAAAGAGATTAAAGGGATGCAAGAGAGGCTGGATTCAGTTCTTCCAAGAGTAATGGCCATTGAGAGAAGCGCTTCCGTGGCAGAGATTGGCGCTACAATTACTTCTTTTAACGAAACCCTTTCTGTCTTAAAAAAATTACTATCTGATCTGACAAAACGCGTTGAGGATCAGGAGGTAAAAACCGCTGTGCTTGAAAAGAGATATCAAGAGGCACAAAGACCGTTAGAACCAATCAAAAAAGCTATCGATGACCTCAGCAGATTAGTATCAGAAAAACTAGGTGAACAAGAAAAAAAGGTGGCCGCTGTTGAAGAGAGCGTGAAAACACGTGTGCAATCTTTCGAAGATCAAATGAAGACGCTTGATGATTTACAAAAACAGGTAAAAAAACTGGAAAAAGGAGTTCCTCCCCCTACCGGAACAGTAACAACCGCGGCAGTGCAAGCGCAACTTCCTGTGGGGACAGAAACGGTAAAAATCGTTGAAGGCACAGAAACTGCTAAGGTGGTTGAGGAAGAGCGTGAGCCAACCCCTGAAGAAGAGGGTTTCGAAGAACTCGGGGATGATTTTTACCTGAGAAATGTAAAACTTCTTCCTTTCGGGTCTTCCTCTCAGATTAGAGGTGAGATTAAAAATGTATCAGACAGAGACCAGAGCATTGTAAGATTTGCAATTAAGATTTACAACGCCTCAGACATGGTTCTTTTTACCCAGGATTTTGCAATCAAGACTTTTAAAAAGGGTGAAATTCGAACCTTTAATGAAATTATCAGTGGATATGCACCGGTGGATATTGCAAAATACGAAATCGTTCCAAAAGGGAGATATTGAAAATTGGTTAAGCGTACCTATCTCATAGTATGGATTTTGTTCTGTTCTCTTTATATTCATACTTTAAAAGAATCACTGGCTGCTGAAGAGAAATATCCTGATATGGTTTTGGTGCCTGCCGGTGAATTTATCATGGGTGATAGTACCTACTATGATTGGACTTTTCTCCTGGCTTATAATATTTACGACGGGCCTGAGCATCGTGTCTATCTGGATGCTTTTTATATAGATAAATATGAAGTAACCAATGAACAATATAAGAAATTTGTAGAAGAGACGGGGTATCGCATGCCACGTTGTTGGAATGATTCCAGATTCAATCAGCCCAAGCAGCCCATTGTCGGTATTACCTGGGAAGATGCTGTTGCATATGCAACCTGGGCTGGGAAACGATTGCCAACTGAGGCGGAATGGGAGAAAGCTGCGCGTGGTACGGATAAGCGTGCATGGCCATGGGGGAACAAATTTGACAAAGAGAAATGTAATGTGTGGGAATCTGTAATCAAAGCAACAACACCAGTTGGAAAACATGAGAATGGTAAAAGCCCTTACGGATGTTATGATATGGCAGGGAATGCCTGGGAATGGTGTGCTGATTATTATGATCAAAATTATTATTATGCATCTTTACAAAAAAATCCTACAGGTCCTGATTCCGGTCTGCAAAGGGTTGTCCGTGGTGGTAGTTTTCTGTATTTTGGACATTACGCACGGTGCGCGGCGCGCTATCGGGTGCCTTGGTATGCCGAGAGTCCGCAAATTGGATTTCGTTGTGCAAAATCAGCGGGGAAAAAATAATACGTTGAAATTCCTGTATACGCCCTGAAACGTTGATCATGATATTTTCTCAAACCGAACCTTTGGTTTTTCTTCCGTTGTTAAAGACTCTATAAATAAATCCACTTCAAGCGTGGGATATCTTTCTATTAATAATTCTCTCGCATTTCTTAAATCTGCACAAAGAGTCTCATACTCGGCTATTTCAGAACCGAACGATACAGATCCTCCATATCCTCCACAATCTTTATGGCTAATAATAACAACTCGTTTTATAAGATGGAGACTTACCGAGAGAGAGAATTTACTAAAGAGCAGGTCCCGTGTTTCCGGATTTACCAGATTGTAGATGCTGCCTGGTATAGAAATGTGATCATAATTATCTTTTAATCCTAAGGTATTGTTTATAAACTCCTGGTTTGCTATCGCAAACCGGTAATCAATGCAGGTGATTACTAAGGTGTCACAATCATTTCTTGCCGCATCGGGATTTGCAGTGATGGCTATTTGCTGGTTGTCCACAAGTAAATCGGGTAAAGATGATTTATCATAGGCACAACCTGAAGAAATGATAAAAGACAAGATAATGCCCGGACTTACGAATTTCCAATTTTTATTCATTTGAAATATTTTAAATAGTAAGGTTAGAAAATAAAATACAAAAAGATCAATATTGTAATACACAACGAATGAATGCCACCACAAGATGAATACTAAAATAATTAATAATTATAAAATTTGTTTAAAATTATATATACGTTGATGATCTTTAAATGAAACAGTACCGTAGTATAGATATACTTTTAAATGAGGATATCTTATACGCATGAGCCTTCGGGCTTTTTTTAAATCCTTACAAATTGTCTTATACTCTGCCGCAGGTTCAGAAAAACTTTTAGAACCTCCGTAGCCAGCGTTACAGTCCTGATGTCCGAGAATAATGATACGTTTCACATGATGCAATCGAACAGAAACGCCAAATGTATTTAAGACTATGCTTCTTGTTTTTGAATTCAAGAGGTTATGAATAGAGCCAGGGATGGAGATATAATCATAGTTGCCTTTTAATCCAAGCCTGTCATTAATAAATTCCTGCGTAGCTGTGGTAAATCGGAAATCGCTGCACGTAATTACCAGGGCGTCACACCAATGCGTTTTCTCATCAAAAAATTTTAAGTATTTGGTCGATTTTTTTATTTTCCCGGCATCTTTAGATTCTGTGCCTGCAAATACATCGTCTGTTTTGGCGATATTCATTATCGTAATGAACAATATTATGATATGGACAACTATACATTTCTTTCGTATTTTTTTTATGTAATACATAACTATTATTGTCTTCTAAAATTTAGTTAAAATAAAATCAAAATATAAGTAAAGCTAATGAATTTAATTACATTTAAACATCTTAGCAAGTTTTATTCCATAGAATGAAAATATGTTAACTACATGATTAGCAACAGGATAGAAAAAAAGAAATGATTTTTAATGTATGCAGGAGCATATAAACGGCTTAATTCAACCATTTATATGCTCCGAAAAAGCGAACGAGCGAGTGTTATTTTGGTTTTGCGGTATCAGGAGTTTTTGGTTGATTTAACATCTCCTGAATTTGTTTAAATGTTTTTGGATCTACACGAAGCATTCCTTTTGTATCTGTTACACCAAGCCGCGTTGCCATATCATCAACATCAAGGAGATTCAAATCAAGGCTTGAGATATTAACATCTGCTAAATTCATGTTTCTTGCTGCTTCCATAGCAATAATAATATCGCCGCCTAAACCAGAAAGGGCTTCCCTTCTTAATCCTTCTCCTTCAGCCTGTGACTTTTTAATTAACAGTGTTCCATCTGCTATACGCTGCTGCTTATAAAGGTCAGCTTCAGCTTTCTTTTGTACCAGGTATTTATCAGCTTCAGCAAGGAGTTCTATCGTTGTTTTTGTTGTTTCAGCATCAAGTACGGTAATTGCTCTTTCCTTGTCGCCGACAATTTTCTGCGCAAGGGCTTCCGTATCTGCTTCTATAGTTTGAGTAATACCACGTTCTTCAGCGGCCAGAGCCTTTGATTTATTTAATACATTATCAAGTTCAGCTAATTTAATATTTTTGATCTTTCTCTCAAGCTGCGGATCGAATCTCATTTCCAGGATAAGCACATCAATAATATTTACGTGGCGCGACGAAAGCCTTTCCATGAGTTGTATTTTGCATTCTTCCGCCCTTTTTCTTTTTTCGTCAGGGTTGTATAAATCACGCTCCACCATTCTGCCGAATATACTTCTCGCAACGTCACGCGTTTCATTCTCAACGATAACCTTGTAGCGTTCGCCGGTGCCTAAATCCTGTCTTAATTTCCACGCCTCGCCTTCTTTTATCTGATACTTAACAACCATATCTACCGATACATCATAGTCATCTGCAGTTCGTATTGCAGCCTCTTTTCTTTCATCATGCCCTATACGAGAAGGTTCCTTCGCAAGTTCTAGTGTTTGGACGGTACTATCGTAAAGATCCCACTGGTCAATAGCAGTAATTGCCCTGTGCCATCCTGGTCCATAGTCCCTTTGGACAATACCTCTTTTTACACCCCAGATAATTGTCCTTACCCCTACCTGGTCAACGCCAACCTTAATGACGAAAAATTTTACACCAATAACAAAAATAGCGATAAATACAAGAATACCTATAGGAATTATATATTTAGCGGTAAATTTTCCTATGTGCATTTTCACCTCTTTAACAAATGTATTAATTTATGATGTACGATTTCACGAAAATAAATGTTGTTAAAAATTTTTCCGCGGTGAAGAAATCTTTATTACAAAACATACCGTTAATTTTTTTACGGAGATTTATCAGGCCCTGGCTTTAAAGGACTTACCAAAGCAGCATCGGGCGGTTCCGGGAACATATAATCAATCTTTGGCGCATCCTCAATATATTTGAACCTTTGTATGCTTTGGGGAGTTTCAATGCCTTGTCTAATAATAGGCGTGCTTCTTACAATTGCTTGTTTTAAACGTTTTGCATATTCAAGCCTAACCAGATTGCGCCCCCCGTCTCCCTCTAGCGCTATGCGTAATGCCTTAATACCTTCTGCATCCGCTCTTACCGTGGCGAGAACAGCATCTGCATGCTTTGCAAGCCTTTCAAATTCTGCGTCAGCTTCATATCTTTTCTGGATTATGTAAGCATCGGCATCCTGTTTTTTCGCTTCAGAGCTACCTCTTGCATCCATGATGCGTTTATCACAGTCTCCCCGAAACCGCGCTACTTCTACTTCAAGCTTTTTTGTTTCCTCAACTACAACCCTTCTTTGATTTTCCATTGCGGCCGATGCCCGTGTCCTTTGCTCTTCAACCTCTTTATCCGCCAGTCTTCGTTCCTGTATTTTTTCAGCATATTCCCGATAGTAACGGTAGTCAGAAAGGTTGATAGAAGTAACATAAAAACCATGTGGATCAAGCATTTTATTCATCTCTTCGCGTGCCTTTTGTGCCTTTACGTCACGCTTGGAAGCAATGGGGAATTCGCCTAACGTTAATTCACCAAAATTATAATAACATATAGTTCGTGCATAATCATAAAGCCATTTTCTTTTAAATACATCTCCAACACCGGTATTTTGAACAATAAACATCGCAAATTCAGGTTTCAACATATATTGAATCTGTAAATCCAGCACAACATCTCCACCATCGATCGTTTTAATAGTTAACGGGTTACCTTGAGGATGTTTTTCATCTATTTCTGCAGATGTCATCTTTAAGACCTGTTCACGTTTATCCAGCACATAGATATCCTGAATAAAAGGATAATAGAGAACAGCGCCTGCCCTGTTAATAAGCTTTATCCCCCCTGTGAGATTATTTACAACTACAGCCACTTCATCAGCTGCAATCTCTTTCCAGCTTAATTCTCTGCCGCCATATATGCCACCAGCTATAATCATTAATGCAATAAGCGCTACAATGATATTCCGATATATATGATGAAACCTGGCTTTTGGTTTAAAGTCCCTGTCCATAAACTACCTTTAATAGAATATGCTTAAGTTATTTATCAGTAAGCGATAATAAACCTGAGTTATATAAGTGTGCCGTTTTATGATTCAAAAATTATAAGAGCGTGTCACGCTAAGGTCAATAAAAAATTAAAAATAAACAAAGTTATGTTTAATGTATAGGAATTTCAAACAAACTATGTAGTGGCAAGGCGCGCCTTGCCACTACACGTCTTTACGATTGGAAAATCGCCGAAGGCCTATTTTATTTCAGTTATTGTAAATTATATTAATGATACTTAAATTTATTGATAACTTTAAGTAATTACTCATTTACGTAAGATTGATGCACAATGTAAAAAATATTTCATTTGTGAAATATTGAGGTATATATTTTGGCACATTTCATTATAAGAAATTAGTATTGTCTTTTATTATAAACAATTATTATATAATCACTAATGTAATATTTAGCCCAGAATTATGTTTTGGGAATGATATTTGTTTTTACTGTACGTGCCGCCTAACTAAATTCCATAACAGGACACAATTTAATAATGATCTACTGGTATTTTATAAATTACCAATTTTAATTGATGATTAACATAACTTCTTATATAAATTATAAATGTCAAAAACCAGTGTTTATCTTTGTTCTTCTGTGCCCGGCTGCCGTCTGCAATTTTAGATCTTATAAAAAGGCTTGACTTTTTTTGTTTTATTACTATAATGTCCCACTTTGCTAAAATACTTTTTAGAAAAGAAAGAGGAGGAGAAAGGAGGCTAACTACTCTAAAGTTAATTTTTAGTAGTATTTGGGTTTTATTGACTGAGTCTCGTTTAGCTTAGGGTCCTATTTATCCTTTTATATAAGGAGGAGAATAATGAAGAAAACTTTGTGGAAGACCTGTTTGGGTGGTTTCGTTACCGCCGTCTTCTGCGTTGCATCCTGTACCCAGTCGTTTGGGGCGGATGGAAAGTCTATAGAAGACATGGAAAAGGAGTTAAATGCTTTAAAGGCATCTGTTTCAAACCTAACGGAGCAGATCGAGTCTGTTAAGCAGGAGAAATTGACGGCAGATGCTTCATCTGATGCAAAAGAAGATGTTGAGGCATTAAGAAATGAGGTTAATACATTAAAGGAAGAAATGAAAACCGCTGCCCAGGCGGAGCCTACCCTAAAGGCTGAAGATATAACAGGAAATGTTTACTCCGAGTTTGCAAAGAGGGTAAAGCTTGGCGGTCAGATCAGAACAAGGGCGGAATATGCAAATGGTTTTTACCAGGTGCCAACAAGCAACGCAACCCTGCCTGGTGGTTCAGGACCTGCTACTTCAAGGACCAAGTCAATTGATGATGATTACATCTTGAACCAGACAAGACTCTGGGCAGATGCTGATGTAAATGAGCATTTAAGGGTATTTATCCAGCTTCAAGATGCAAGGACGTTTGGCGCAGAGGGCACTACGGTTGGATTTGCGAATGCTTATGATGAGAATACCATTTTAGATATTCATCAGGGTTATTTTGATTTGAGAAAGTTATTTGATCTTCCGTTAACGGTAAGGGTTGGTCGTCAGGAAATTATATGGGGAGATCATAGGGTTATTGGTAACTTTGTATGGTCTAACGTTGGCCGTACATTCGATGGCGGACGTTTTATGTGGGATACGGATGCCATACATGCTGAGGCGTTTGCCGCAAAGGTAGATGAAGATGGCTGGGCGGAAGGCAATTCTGATGAAAATATTTATGCAGCACAGTTAGGATTCAAAAAGCTTATACCCGGCGCTTTATTAGAGCTTATGTATATTCAGAAAAACGACCAGGACAGCGCCACTAATAGCGCTGTCGCAACAGGATTTGATCCTTTAGGTGCTTCAGATAACGTTGTCATCCACGATTTTGGTATAAGGATCGATGGAAAGGTTCCAGGTTTAGATGCTATAGATTATACGGTAGAATCACATTTCCAGGGTGGAGAGTATGGAACTCAGGACCAGGAAGCATGGGCGCTTGCTGCCAGGGCAGGTTATACCTTTAAAGAATTGCCATGGACACCCCGCATTGGCGTTGAATATGATTATGCTTCTGGTGATGATGATCCAGGGGATAATGACCACAAGACGTTTGATAACCTCTATCCGACAAACCACTGGCAGGGAAACTATGGTTTCATCGATTTAATTTCCTGGCAAAACATACATGACTTCAGGGGTAATATAAAGGTTGTGCCTACAAACAAATTGACGGTACAGGTCGATTATCATTACTTCTTGCTGGACGAAGAGGAAGATGGCTGGTATTTTGCTAGTGGTTTACTTGCTACCGGTACAAGGCCTGGCGGCGTTGGTGGCAGTTATACAAGTAACGATGATAACCTTGCACAGGAAATAGATTTAACCGTAAGTTATGACCTCTATAAGAACGTTAAAATCCTTGCTGGATATTCATTTTTCAGGCCAGAGGATTGGATCGAGGATGAAATCGATGATATTGATACCCACTGGGGTTATCTGCAAACCACGGTTACGTTCTAATTGTTGATTCGATTGTCTTTGGTTTTTAATGTAGTATCTGTTTATACCTATAATGGGTGTTGCATATGCAACACCCATTTTTTTTGCTAAAATTGTAATCGGCAAAATAAAATAATTTCTTGAGATTAAATTATTTGGTATACTTGTATTTTATTTGTTTTATTGTCAGACGTATAGTAGCGTAGTTAGGTTAAGGTATTAACATGTTATAATAAACTAAGGGACCTTTTGTAATCAACCCATGGAAAATGGGAAAAGGTAGTTAATGTAGGGCAAGGCTTTAGCCTTGCAGAACAACTCTGATAGTGCACTCTACATAGTAGATGGAAATTCCTAAAATATGAACAATAGATATTTTCCCACCTTTGATGAATTTAAACAGTTGGCCGAAACCGGAAAAGGTAACATTATTCCTGTCTATCGGCAATTATTTGCAGATACCCTCACGCCGGTATCTGCATTTCAGAAGATTTCAGATACTAACTGTGCATTTTTACTTGAAAGCGCTGCGGGCGGAGAAAAGATTGCACGCTATTCGTTTCTTGGCTCAGAGCCGTTTATTGAATTTACTTCGTCTGGTAATCGTGTAGAGATAAAACGAGGCGCTCATAAGCAAGAAATATTATATGCAGAAGACCCTTTAGAAGTTTTACATAAGGAGATGAATGCCTTTATCCCTGTTCAGATACAGGGTCTTCCAAAATTTTTTAGCTGTGCAGCTGGTTATCTTGGATACGATACAGTACGCTATTTTGAGCGGCTTCCCAATCCGCCTCATGACGATCTGTCGCTTCCTGATATACAGGTGATGTTTTATAATACGATAATTATATTCGATCATGTAACAAAAACTATTAAGGTTGTTTGTACAGCGCACATCCATAAAGAATATGGAGAGGATATATACACAGAAGTAACACAAAAGATCGATCGCATCATCGAAAAACTTCGAACACCGGTAACATCTTTAAGTGATGATATTACGACTCATGGAGAAGTCAATATCTCGTTTTCTTCAAATTTCCCAAAGGCTGATTTTCTGAAAGCTGTAGACCGGTGCAAGGAATATATCCGTGCGGGGGATATATTCCAGGTAGTCATCTCTCAACGCTTAAAGACACAAACGCAGGCGGATCCATTTGATATCTACCGCGTTTTACGGGTGATCAATCCATCCCCCTATATGTTTTATTTAAAGTTGGGGAATCTGAAACTCATTGGGTCTTCACCTGAAGTTATGGTAAAGGTGGAAGATACGAAGATTACTGTAAGACCTATCGCCGGCACGAGAAAAAGAGGGAAAGATGATACAGAAGATACAACATTTGCTCAGGAATTGATTACAGACCCTAAAGAGCGAGCTGAGCATATCATGCTTTTAGACCTGGGAAGGAATGATGTGGGAAGGGTGTCGCGCTATGGTAGTGTGCATATTGAAGAAAAGATGGTAATTGAAAAATATTCACATGTAATGCATATAACATCCAGTGTATGTGGTGTATTGCGGGAAGATAAAAATGCCTTTGATTCTTTAAAAGCATGTTTGCCTGCTGGTACCTTGTCTGGTGCGCCGAAAATAAGGGCAATGGAAATTATTGATGAAATCGAGCCTACGAAGCGAGGTCCCTATGGAGGGGCTGTTGGATATTTCGATTTCTTTGGAAACGTAAATACGTGTATCACGATCCGTACTATTCTCTTAAAAGGCAACGATGCTTACATTCAGGCCGGCGCCGGGATCGTTGCAGATTCTGTCCCGGAGCGGGAATATGAAGAGACCTTAAATAAGGCTAAGGGTCTGTTGAAAGCGATAGAGCTTGCAGAAAAATTGGGTTAATGTAAGAAATTACTACGGAATTCTTTTTTAGTAACAAGGCAATTTTAGGGAAAAATATACAATTACCTACGGCGAAAACGATTTATTTGAATACATAGAGTATACAGGCCTGTTCAAATTAGTATCGAGGTTAATTTAATGACCCTTGGCAGAATTATACAAATTATTGGTATGATTGTTGTATTAGATGCACTGTATTTTGGGATAGCCCGGGATTCTATGAAGGTAGAAGTTCTTTTGCTGTTTATCGGCGCGGTAATTTTTTATTTGGGGCGCAGTTTTGAAAAAAAGAGGTAAATAGTTTTCCTGTTTAAGAAAATTAAATTTTATCTTTTTCCTCCATAATCTCAACGGTAAAGGTGAATATTTCAATATCTTTAGATTTCCAGGCATCAGAAGGCAAATTTGCTTTACCCGAACAGCAGTAAGAGAGTAATTTTGCTTTATTCCACCCGGTCTCTACAGCTACTTGTGGCAATAAACATCCTATCTGAGCTCCTCTTTTTATGAATATGCCATGTTTTCCAAGCTCAAAATTGAAGGGCTCTTTAATAGGTTTTAATTCTGATACGATAGATATTTCGATTTCCAGGTTGGTTAATTCAGACAATTTGATACGATTAGATTCAAATCGGAAGTCTTCTGTTGCTGAGGAAATAGCAAGCTCAGAGATTAATTGGCAGAGCGGTATATCTGATATAAAACGACCGATACAACCTCTGAGTTCTCCGTGTGTCCTTAAGGTTACAAAAGCGCCTTCTCTTCCCTGAAGATCAGGATGGCCGCAGAGAATAAGGGGTATAGACTCTTGTTTTACCACAGCCTCAATTTGTTTCCGGGCAATTTGCAGAAGAATTTTTTTTGCCTGACTATCCAAGGCTAAATACCATGTATTGTAAACCTAAGGGGAAAATATAATCGATTGTAGAGAATTGCATGTTAAATAGTATCTACTTCGTTAAATACATGTGTGGTAAAAACATAAAATTCCATTCCAATTCCAGTGTCTTTCCATGCGTCCTTTGGCAATCCCGCTTTCTGGCAAAGACGCCGTAAGGTTTCTGTTCTATCCCATCCTTCCTCAATCGCAATTTGTGGCAGAAATACGGCATGAGCAAGCCCTTTACGTATAAGAATACCTTCTTTGCCCAGGAGAAAATTAACGGGTTTGTTAATCTTTTTTAGCTCACTTAAAACTGAAATCTCTATAATAATATCAGATATCTCTTGGGCATCTACAGGATTAAACCGGCGGTCACCAGAAGATGAGTTAATAGTATTTTCTACTACACCCTGGAAGAGCGCTCTCTTCGGCAGGACATATCCCATGCATCCCCGAAGTTCGCCGCATTTTTTTAATGTTACAAAAACTCCATAATTCTTTTTTAATTTTGGCGTAACGGTACGCTCTATAGGGGTTAAATCGGGCGGAATACCTGTTCTTGTGTAAGTTTGCAAGGTATTTCTGGCAAGAGACAATAAGCGTATTTTTTCTTCACTTGTTAAACTAAAAGGGGGATGTTTTTCCGAAGAATCTAATGGTGGTACATAATGGCCAGATTTGGTTTCCGGAAGTTTTGTAAATATAATTGATGCATAGCTTACCGAAAAGGAAAAGTTGTTGGATTGACGTCCGGATGTATCATAATTTAAAATTTCACCCTGTGCATTTTCGGGTAATAATTTTAAAAGCAAAGCGATTGGGATGATACCGCATGTGTTTATTCCCGTTTCCTTTCTGTATGTTCTTAATCCATGAAAGTCTTTTGAAAGAATTTTTTCAAACGCCCCATAATCTAAGGCTTTGATATTTTTTTCAATATTTGTTTTAAAGGGAACATAACCGTATCCTTCCCCATAATGGGTAAAATCAGAACTTACTACTACCAGTGTTTTATCATCTAGTAATGGCCGGATAGCATGGGCAATCTGATCAAAATCGTCATCTACTAATATACCAACCATAATAGGTACTAAGGTAAAATTACCCAAAGATAGCTGCAAAAAGGGCAATTGTGTTTCTAAAGAATGTTCACCGCTGTATGCCCCTTCATATGATCCAAAAAGCGTTGCAGTTTTTTGAGGTGCGGTTGGTGACGAGCCTTTCGCGAAGGTAAGTAAATAGTTACATGCCTCCTGATCAACAGGGATAATGCCTAAGGGTGTTTTAAAATTTTTTGCCTTAAGAATTGAAACGCCCCGGAAACGCTTACCGGTCGAGAAATGGCTGGGGGATAATAAGATAACCCGGGTAAACTCATAGCCTTTAATGCTTTTATATCCATATGCTGCTACCTGGCCGGAATATTGATATCCGGCGTGGGGAGAAATGACAGCCAGGGGTTTGCCTTTGTCTGGTTGCTTCGGTATGTTCTTGAAGAAAGTATTAATTTGTCCTTTTAAGACATTTTCGTTTTCAGAATAGAAACGTCCTGCTACCTGAGGTTCCCAAACTTCTTGTAGTTCTGTCTGTGCAAATAAGATAGAATTTGATAAGACTATGAGAAAAAAAACAAAAGGGGATAAAGATCTCATGATATTTTCCTTATGTGAGTAATTTGATGACGAAAAAACCAGCAACCAGTAATAGTACAAAAGCGATAGAGATTATATTAAAGTATTTATCTATAAAATCCTTAATTTTTGGCCCAAACACATAGGTAAGCGCTGCTATGATGAAAAACCGCCCGGAACGGCTCACTGCCGATGCTATGATAAATGTCCAAATATTAATCTTGCAGACGCCTGCTGCAATAGTAAAGACCTTGTAAGGAATAGGCGTGAATCCGGCTATGGCTACAGCAACAAAGGCGTTAGCATTATATTCCTCTTTGACAAAATCAAATTTATCGGTGATCCCATAGAAATTAAGGATAGGCAGTCCCAGGTATTCAAAGAATTGACATCCAATAAAATAACCAAAACAGCCACCTAATACAGACCCTGCAGAACAGATTGCTGCATATTTGAAAGATTTTTTGGGGATTGAGAATGCAAGCGCCATAAGGAGCACATCAGGGGGTATCGGGAAAAAGGATGATTCGCAAAAAGCCAGCGCAAAAAGAGCAAAAGCCCCATAAGGGGTATGAGCCCAGTGCAGTGTCCACTCATAAAGCCTTCTATGCAGACCTGCTTTTTTAACCTGCGGCAATTCCATAGTTTCTTCATACTTCATAGAATATCCCTCAAATGGTATAGGTAGAAATGTAGACTTTATATTAATGAGTGAATAAAAGAATAGAGAAAGGTTTTTAGATTTCTCTATCATAAATCTTTTATTTAAAAATTATTGTAATATGTTATAGTCTGAAATTAAATAGAAATTAGTTTAATTTTTTTTGGAATCGTTTATAGTACAAACAGCATCGTCTCTTGTTGCGAAATCTTCACCCTGATAAATTCTTTCCATATTCAAAGAAGGGTTCTTGCGTTCAGAGCCCCCTTTTTCTCGTTATGGATAATTCTTTATTAGAGAAAAGGTGTGAGGAGTTTTAATTTGACAATAAAAAGCTTTTCGCTATAATAAAAAGGCTTGATGTTATATGATGATAATAGTTTACAATTGAAAGGTGAATAATCTTTGCGAAGTGATACAATTACGAAGGGTCTCGAGCGGGTTCCGGCCCGGGCGCTCTTATATGCAACAGGTTTGAGCAGGGAAGATTTGGGAAAACCTTTTATAGGAATAGCAAGTAGTTTTACCGACCTTATTCCCGGACATGTGCACATGCGGTCTTTGGAAAGGGCGATTGAAAAGGGAATTCATGCCGGTGGTGGTATTAGCTTCATCTTTGGTGTGCCTGGTATTTGTGATGGGATTGCAATGGGGCATGATGGTATGCGTTATTCGCTTGCTTCCAGAGACCTTATTGCCGATATTATTGAATGTGTAGTGAGCGCCCATTGTTTGGATGGGCTGATAATGCTGACAAATTGCGATAAAATTACCCCTGGTATGTTGATGGGTATTGCCCGGTTAGATATACCGGGAATTGTTGTAACGGCTGGACCTATGGTCTCTGGACGTTATGGAAAGCAAAAGCTATCATTAGTGAAGGATACCTTTGAAGCAGTAGGGAGGCGACGGAGGGGCGAGATTAATGACAATGAGTTATCCTGTTTGGAGATGGATGCTTGTCCGGGGCCTGGTTCCTGTCAGGGGCTCTATACGGCCAATACTATGGCTTGTGTGTCTGAAGCGCTTGGAATGTCATTGCCTCGGTGCGCTGCGTCATTAGCAATTTCTTCTGAAAAGGAGCGGATTGCATATAAAAGCGGGCAGCAGGTGGTGGAGCTTGTGAGAAATGGTGTCACTGCCAGAAAAATTATGATTCAAAAAGCATTTGAAAATGCTATTATGGTTGATATGGCGTTAGGCGGTTCTACCAATAGTTGTTTACACATTCCCGCCATTGCAAAAGAGGCGGGCATAGAGATGGATCTGAAATTGTTTGATACAATCAGTGCAAGAACCCCTCATATAACGAGCTTACAACCAGGCGGTGAATACTTGCTGGAGGATCTATATCATGCTGGCGGTATCCCGGCGGTTATGAAGCGTTTGTATAATGATCTGCACGATTGCTCAACGGTGAGCGGCTTAAGCATAAAGGAAATTGCAAAAGCAGCGGAAATTTGCGATGGGGATATTATTCAAACAAAAGAAAAGGCATATCACAAAGAGGGTGGGATTGCCATTTTATATGGAAATTTAGCTCCTGATGGCGCTGTGGTTAAACAGAGCGCTGTATCCGAAAAGATGATGAGGTTTCGTGGTACGGCTAAAGTGTTCGATAGTGAAGAAGTTGCAATGAAGGCAATTATGGGTTCGCAGATCAGCAAAGGCACTGTAGTGGTAATACGCTACGAGGGACCACGGGGGGGGCCTGGAATGAGAGAGATGCTGGCTCCTACAGCGGCGCTTGTGGGTATGGGTTTAGATGAATCTGTAGCATTAATTACTGATGGCCGATTTTCGGGAGGCACTCAGGGTCCCTGTATTGGTCATGTGTCTCCGGAGGCAATGATGGGCGGACCTATTGCGTTGGTAGAGGATGGCGATGAAATAACTATCGATATTCCAAACCGGAAATTAGATTTGCATGTAACGGAGGAAGCGCTTGCACAACGCAGGACAAGATGGGCGCCTCCTAAACCAAGGATAACCCGAGGTCTGTTAGCCCGATATGCAAAATGTGTAACATCTGCGGATAAAGGGGCGGTGTTAATGGCGGACTAGAAAGTCCTGTATGTAAACCTCTAAAATTATTGCTACCCGGTGGTGTAATGGTAACACTAGAGATTTTGGCTCTCTCATTGGAGGTTCGAGTCCTCCCCGGGTAGCCATTATATTTTATGGAAGAGAATAAAGAAGCAGTAAAAGATAATCTGAAAAAGATGTCCGTTGAAATTGCAGAGCAGTATGAGCAATTGGGAACCGCACACGCCGTCATGTCTGCTAGACACCTTCTTCCAAACAAGACGGATGCTATCATAGTATTGAATGATGATACTCCTCCCGTCAAGCCTCAAACGTTGAAAAAATTAATTACGATAAATACCGAGACAGAAGCAGATGTAACATTATTAACAGCTTGCCTGGATAAACCAAGAGGATATGGCAGGATTTCCAGTTTCGTAGAAGGATAACATGGATAAAAAAAGAAGGCTCGAAGAGATAAATAATTTAAAGATATTTTCGGGAAATGCAAATTCTGTATTGGCAGAGAAAATTTGCGAACATTTATCGATTCGTCTGGGTAATGCATATGTAGGTCGTTTCCCGGACGGAGAAATTGATCTGAAGGTAAATGAGGATGTCCGTGGCGCTGATGTGTTTCTTGTACAACCGACATGTCCTCCGGTGAATGAAAATTTAGCAGAATTGCTTATATTTATAGACTGTTTAAAAAGGGCGTCAGCAGCACGTATTACGGCGGTATTGCCCTATTATGGGTATGCCAGAAAAGACAGAAAAGACGAGGGCCGTGTACCGATAACAGCAAAATTGGTGGCAAATCTTATCACAGAGTCAGGAGCTGACCGCGTGCTTACCGTTGATTTGCATGCAGCTCAAATACAGGGGTTTTTTGATATACCAGTAGACCATTTGCTTGCTTTTCCCGTACTTTCGAAGTATTTCGAAAGGCTAAAATCAGAAGATCTGGTGGTGGTAACACCTGATGTGGGTGGAATAAAACTGGCGAGAAATTATTCCAAAAAACTGGGAATAAAAATGGCTGTTGTCGATAAACGAAGGGTAGGACCGGACGAAACACAAATTGGCTTTGTTATAGGAGATGTAAATAATAAGGATGTAATAATGATTGATGATTTAATTGCTACCGGTGGTTCCATTGTTCAGGCGGCAAATGTACTAAAAGAAAGGGGTGCAAAGGATATTTATGTCGGCGCCACCCATCCTGTATTTTGCGGAAGCGCCGTAGAAAAACTTTCTGCTGCGCCAATAAAAGAGATTATTGTAACCGATACGATACCGCTTACGGAAGAGGCAAAAAGTTATCATGATAAAATTAAGGTATTATCAATTTCTGAGCTTTTAGGAGATGCGATTATGAGGATTCATCGACACGAGTCTGTGAGTTCTCTCTTTGTTTAACTATTATTTTATGTTTTAGGGAGCAAATAGAGATGGAAATCTTAGAATTAAAAGCAGAAAAGAGAACAACAAAAGGGAAAAAGGGAACGAAAAGATTACGGGAGGAAAGACAAATCCCGGCTATTTTATATGGTCATAAATTAGATAATGTCATGCTGTGTTTTGAAGAAGGTCAATTTGCCCGTATACTCAATACTGGAGCAAGAATGGTCCGTTTAGCGTTTGATGATAAAAAAGAATCCGTACTTATAAAAGATATTCAGTATGATTACATTTCTGATCGTGTAATCCATGTGGATTTTTCCCGGATTGATCTGGACGAAAGGATTAAACTGCGGATACCTATCGAACTCTTTGGTGAGTCTGCCGGAGTAAAGGGCGGCGGTGTGCTGACTCATGTTATGAAGGATGTGGAAGTAGAATGTCTGCCAATTGCCATACCTGAAAAAATAAGAGTAAATATATCGGATTTACATCTGGGAAAAGCAATTCATGTCAAAGAATTACCTGTGCTGGAGGGTATTCAATACATATCGGATCCCGATGCAGTGATTGTATCTGTGCATCAGCCTGCAGCGGAAAAAGCTGTGCCAGAGGAAGAACTCTTGGCTGAGCCTGAAGTTATTACCAAGAAGCCGAAAGAAGGGGAAGAGACAGAAGCGAAATCTGCATAAAAATAGAGCATGGTATGTTTTCATGAAGATCATTGTTGGTCTGGGCAATCCCGGGAAAAAATATGTAAAAACAAGGCAC
>SULG01000050.1 GCA_005524015.1 Candidatus Jettenia ecosi | reverse complement strand
GGGGATTTCTTCAAGTCCCCCTTAGAAAAGGGGGATTCAGGGGGTTGTTTCGTATGCTATGATACAAACTTTGAAATTCCTAAACATTACATTAGGTTGGGTTTTAAAAGACAAAACCCAACGAATTTTACCCACCCTCAATCCCCTCCCAACGAGGGAGCTTCTCCAAATTCCCCTCTTGAGAGGGGTAAGGGGTGTGTTAATGGCATAATAAAAAACTTTGAAATTCCTAAACATTAAATTAGTCTTTCGGCGACTTAAAATACTTATTTTCCCGACACTGAACCATCCTCTTCACCACCGCCAGCGGGGGACAGCGATTGCCCCCCTCCGTGAGGGGGATTCAGGGGGAGGCGACACGTTTGAATTTCCTATACATAAACATTACAATACCTTTGAACTTCCATCGTGTATTTTACCCAGCACCGTTTTCCCTGCTGTTACTTTTTCACCGACTTTAACCATTATCTCAAAGGTAACCGAATCCGGTATAAAGACTTCTACCCGTGAACCAAATTTTATCATACCAAATCGTTGCCCCTGCTTAAGAACATCTCCAATCTTACAGGCACATACGATGCGTTTGGCAATCTTACCTGCAATCTGTTTTACTGCAATTTTTACATGACTTCCGGGTAAAGATAAACCCATTACATTATTTTCATTACTACGAAAACATTCATCATCTCTGGCATCCAGAAATTTACCTTTTGTGTGCTTAATAAACTCTACACGTCCATGCACTGGTATGCGGTTTACATGCACATTCAGTACGGACATAAAAATACTAATCTTTGTTGTATTGCATTGTAAATAATTATCTTCAAAAACCGGCACAATGTGAGATATTATCCCATCAGCCGGAGAAATGATAAGCCCGGTACCTTGAGGAACTTCTCTGTCCGGATCCCGAAAGAAGTTCAATAAGAACATCAAAATAAACACCGGAACTGGAACCATCCATGGAAATACCATAAGGAAGAATCCTATTCCAGCGATACAAGAAACACCAAAGATAATTAACTCTCTTAAACCATATTTAGCTAATGGAATACGCATAAATCTATAACGGAATGTTAACTCACTTTCTCTGAGAAAATGGAAGGAAAAATAACGCGGGCATTACCGAAAATACTGATTCCTTATAGGCTCAATGAATTGTTTTACTATACTAATATACATAATATGAAAATTTCAAATCCTTACAGGTTCAATGAAACATTCTCATCATTAGAGATAAGAATAAGCAATATTATAGTTTAATTCCTTGCAACTTCAATGAAATTCCTTTTTGGATTCCGGTTTTGAAAGATCTGCCGATGATTCAGAGAAACTGTATGGCAATCTTTTCGTCCACATACCCCCCATGCCTTACTTTTGGTTTAAGATTAACATTGATGAATGATGTTACCATCTCATAGCATACAGCCTCGCGGGTTTCACCATCATACCTGAATTTTACCGGTATCTTCTCTATACCTGGTGGAATAATTCTCTGGCCAGGGAGAAGAGAAGATACCTCTATCTCATACCCTTCTGTAAAAATATTGAACGGCAGAACCGTATTGGTATAATATAGATTATTCTGATACGTTAACGTTACTTCTTGTATCGTTATGATTTTTATGAGTTCATCTTCCCGTCCTAAAGAGAGCGCATAGACAGGATGTTTCAATGCTTTCCCTATATCCCGGAGTATTGAGTTTTCAGAAGACGATACGTAAATTATGTATCGCGGAATGAAGAGCCATTCACGCACAAGAATTGCGCCAAAATATTGGGTTCCATCAATAACGACAGTATCCTCTGTCTTATCAGTATCCGTACGCGCCTTTATTTTTTTATATTTCCATACATCTCTCGCTTCTCCATCGAGTTTTTTTAAATAGATTCCGATACCCAGAGTATCCAGCAACTTCTCATTTACTTCTTCAGCCGAATAGCCAAGGGCAGAACCAATCATACCGCAAATAGTTGTTTTTGGCGGAAAAAGATAGCTTCTCTGATAGGTATGGTGATCAGCAAGCCGAAAGGAATTTACCTTTCCTACCACCTCAATGCGTAAAACTTCGATAGTATGAGCGCCCATAGAATAGTTAAAAGATAACGCTATCAGATGTAATATCAGCAATCATGGCGTTAATGGCCCCGTTGATTGGTATAACCTGATAACCAGCTTCAGATAATCTGGTTTTTATCTCTTCGTCATTAGAAAAAATACCACTACGGAGTCCGACAATCGCATGGTCGATAAAGGATGAGTCCTGAAACACCTCGAGGATGGTATCGATATCAATAACCTCATTTTTATCCAAATTCAGGGACTCTAAAAGAACAGGAATTTTTCTCGACTGACGGGTATAGATTATGAACTTAGGCGATAAATCTGTCATAAATCTCGATTGTTTACCGCCTCCCCAGAGAGTCTTAAAAGATTCTAAAAGCGCTATAACCCTTTTTTTCCGCTCATGAAGAGGTAGTTCTATGGGATCGGGCTTTGCGTTTTTTTCTTTTTTCTCAAGCTCGTATCCTTTAAATCTTCCTACTCTATCCAGTTCTACCAAAATATCCGATTTGAAAAAGTTATAATAGATTTCAGTCTCGAATAAATTACCGCCAGCCTCCATCGTCTGTCCGTCTATACCCTCTTTGGATTTGGTTCCTAAATCACGGTCTCCTTTAAACGGAGAAAGTGCGATTGCCGCAGAAACTCTTACCGGAGCAGTCCTTCGGCGATTTTCTTTTCTTGATGCTATCATATAGCCGAAGAGGTCATCATCAATAAAACGAGGATCTCCTGCTGTAATATCAACACCTTTGTTATTCTCCGATGAAAAAACAGGGGATAATGAAAAACCTTGCTCTCTTAGTTTTGTCCGAATAGCATATTTTTGGCTCTGACCAGAAATATAGGGAATGGTCTTACCGTCAAGGCAGGTAATCTTTTTAATGGTAGCCACATTACCCTCAGTAAAACTGCCGTTGACACTTCCTAAGGATGTTTTAAAGATATAACTGATACTCAGGCAGTTACTCATTCTCTGTATCCTCCTTCTTCGGATTGTAAAAAAACTGATTTGCGGCAAAAATAGAAATGAGAGACTTATAATCTTCCCAGTTTTCCTCTTGTAGAGAGTCAAAGAGGTTCCTGGTATAGCTTATTTCTAATGGGAATTGGATCTGTGACAGAATTTTGATAAATTCGCTCTGACATCTGCAGTTCCGGATAGCGTACAAAAACCCTTTCGTATCCTTTGCCTTCGATTTTCTTCCGATCTCCCCCCCTATCGCAGCGCACAGGGTAATCATACTTTCTTCCATTCCCGCCACCTCCTTGTTGTAAAGCCTGATAAAGTAAAATAGATTCTTGTTCGTCCTTTCAGATCGAAATAAATACTCTTCCAGGAGATCATTTGTTTTGGTGAAATTAAGGATACGCTCACAAATATGATTTCTCAAAACTGAATTCTCATCGGTCTTATTATACAGCGCATTAAGAAATGCCGTCCATTCTATAGCCTCCTTTTTACCTCTGCCTGTCAAAGACAGATTTCTTGACTTTTCGAAAAAGACAAAAAGCTCCGTAATCCTGCTAAACTCTACCATGTGTTCAACGATAACAGTATTTCCCTGCTTTAAAGCCAGAATGCCTATTATTTTCTTTGTAGTAACACGATTGAACCATTCCTGTTTACCATCACACCTAAGCTTCTCAAAAAGAAAAAACAAAAAAACAAAGAGGGTCTCATAGAGATACGTTGTAATAACCGATTGTTTATCAAAATTACCATAAGGATTGCCGGTAAGAGAGCCCGCCTCTGATTGTAAACGATATATTTCGGAAAGATCAGGGTCGTATAGTATAAAACAGCTCAGATATGCATTATGAATCGAAAAGTAGCTCTTATAAGAGCCTGCCAGTGCGGCAAGACTGCATTTTCCACACAGACGGAACTCACTATCCAAATTTGAGTAAAAGGTTTTAAGATTCGGGAAACCTACCAGTAAAGGGAAATGCATTCTATCAAGGGAAATCAGTTTTTTGAAACGATCACCACAAAAAGAACAGGGCTTCCTTCCCGGTCTCAACATGTCACTGTTCACTATCGTTTTATTACTTAAAGCAAAGATCATTTTCGATGTGGGAATTTCATTTTCAATCGAGAGTTTGTATGTCTTGTTTTTAACCAGGAAATTTTCAAGTTCTTTGTGAACTGATACAGAAAGCCCTTTCAAGGGTATCTTTCCATCCGGTTTAGGCACAAAGCCCTGAAAATAATACTTTTTATCGGTTCGGAGATCTCTTTTTCTTGATAAAACAAACTGCTTGCCCGCCTGATCATAGTAAAAGCCGTAATTGTTTGTCTCATAAACAAACGATTCAATTAAAAGCCTTTTGAGTTCAGCAAAAAAAGAATCGGCGCATTTCTGATTGACACCGACGATTAAGGTATCCGCCTCTAATGGAGATAGCTGCATGCCGAAGAGTTGTTCGAAATGAGCTTGATGGGATATAAGTATGCTGTAAAGACCAACAATTCCATTATCAATCCAGAAATTACCCGTCTTCTTAAAAACTATCCCGGTAAAATTGTTGTTTGTTTGCTGCGCTTGTAACTGTGTCATATAGTCTCCGATTACACACAACATCTTACGTTATTCCCAATACACAACTCAATTAAGTATTTTAATACAATTCCTCCATAACAAGAAACTATTTAAACCATCTTATATTCTTCTACATATCCACATCCCATACTATTGTTTTGTCCGAAGCCACATTCAAGACCGATTTTAATTAATTCTCCCGGACCGGTTACGGTAAAAGGCTGTAATGTTCCTTTTATATGAATGTACTTTCTATTGCCATCCAATCCCTCCTTAAAAATAGTAAACTGTTTCATGGATTTTCCTTTGGCAGGATGGAAATGAAACTTTAATGATTCGCCCGAAAAAGATTTATTGTAGAGGATCTCATATTTGCGGGTAAGGTTTCGATTAAGGAATACTTCGTATCCTTCATCTCCCGGAAATAGATACATATCTCTCTGTCCGGGAGGCATAGGTTTCTTAATAAAAACAGGAGATTCTAAAGGGTGTAAGCTTATGCTGTTTAGCGGGTCTGGAAGAATCTCAATTCTTGAGATAGAGACCATTTGATATCCCAGGGTAATTTCATTTCCTTCCCGGAATATCCCATCAATCAAGTGCTGAAGAAATTTATTGACTGGAGAAGCGATTTGAAAAGAAAAGGTAAAAGGAACATTTTGAGAGCCATTGAACAAAAAGCCATTCAAGCTATGTAGGTCATTCAAATCATTTGGGTAACGAAAACCGTTGGAACGCATGGCCTTGATTGGTTTGTGAAATGTTATACCTGAAAACACAAAGAGCTTGAACCGCTTATCCCTTCTGTAGATGTAACCTTGTTCATGAAGCCACTGGGAGTAATCAGGGTCTGATCTGGATAAAAATCCATAGATTAACGCTTGTATCTGATGCTGATAGTTAAAATCAATGATCCCTGACTTTTCTGATGAGAGGGTTATCTTTATCCTCATTTTTTTAAACAACAAAATAACAAATTAGTATACGATGTCAATCATTTTTTAAAATATCTGTTTGACAAGTCCTGAAAAATTTGATATAGAAAATAGTATATTCATTGTTTTCGTAACTTACCTTCTATCATAGGCATACACATAAAATAAAGGAGCTTCAATTGACTACTATTCAATGCATTAAGGCACGGGAAATTCTGGATTCCAGAGGGACTCCTACTGTAGAGGTTGATGTGATCTTAAGAGATGGAACGATAGGCCGTGCCGCTGTGCCATCAGGCGCATCCACGGGAAAGCGAGAGGCTCTTGAATTGAGAGATACCGATAAGCCGTCCCGCTATTTGGGAAAAGGAGTCAGAACGGCCGTTAAAAATGTGAATGAGATTATTGCACCCAAATTGGAGGAAATGGATGTTACTGGTCAGGTTGAAATCGACAACCTGCTGATAACACTAGACGGAACAAAAAATAAGGAAAAACTGGGAGCAAACGCTATTTTAGGTGTTTCCTTAGCCGCTGCCAGAGCAGCAGCCAACGCATTATGTCTTCCGCTCTATCGGTACATTGGCGGCACCAATGCCAAAATACTGCCTGTGCCCATGATGAATATCTTAAATGGCGGTAAACATGCCGATAACAATGTAGATATCCAGGAATTTATGATCATGCCGGTCCTTGCCCCTAATTTTGCAGAGGCGTTGCGCATGGGATCTGAAGTCTTTCACAAGCTCCGCTCAGTATTAAAGTCCAGGGGGCATAATACCAATGTCGGAGACGAAGGTGGTTTTGCCCCGAATTTAAAAACCAATGAAGAGGCCCTCGATCTCATTCTGGAAGCAATTCAAAAAGCAGGCTATACAGCGGGTAAAGACATATATCTCGCAATTGACGCAGCCGCAAGTGAATTTTATAAGGATGGCGCCTATATCCTGCGTGCTGAGGAAGAAGCAAAAAAGACCAGTGATGAAATGATCGATCTTTATTCCAAAATGTTAACCAGGTATCCTGTATGCAGCGTAGAAGATGGCCTTTCGGAAGAAGACTGGGATGGCTGGAAAAAATTAACGAATACCTTAGGGAATAAAATTCAACTTGTCGGTGATGATATATTTGTTACCAATACGGAAATCCTCGCCAGGGGAATTGAACAAAAGGTAGCAAACTCCATCCTTATCAAGGTTAATCAAATAGGCACACTCACAGAGACTCTCAATGCCATTGAGATGGCCAAAATAAACGGATATACTACCATTATCTCGCATCGTTCAGGGGAAACGGAAGACACAACAATTGCCGATATTGCCGTAGCTACCAATGCAGGTCAGATTAAAACAGGTTCTCTTTCCAGAACGGACCGGACATGCAAATATAACCAACTCTTGCGTATCGAAGAAGACCTTTCTGATAATGCAATTTATGGGGGCACCGTATGCAAGATGGTAAAGTAAACGGAGAAGGAGATGAACACCCCTCTCAATCTTCCCTTCCCGGAGAAGGACTGAATAATATTTCCCCTTCCATGAAAGAACAATTTGCAGAGCTTTCAGGTGAAGATACAACGGTAAATGATAGTTTAGAAATTAGCTCAGAAAAAAATACGTATTTTGTCAAGTTACTCCTGATGATAGGTATTACATCGTGTGTGGTAATTCTCTTTTCTTCAATAATCAGCAAAGTTCGGCAGGAAAGACACCGTATGCTAGAAGAGAAGGAGATGCTTGAAAGACAAGCTGCACAGCTAGAGACCAGCAGCTCTCAGCTTGAGAATGAGTACTCTGCTCTGAAAAACGACCCGGTTCGTATTGAAAAAGAAGCTCGTGAGCAATATGGGTTTATAAAACCCAATGAAATACTCTATACAAAATATAATTTTCGCATCAAAAGTACTACCAAAAAAGAACCCGTAAAAGAAGTAACTCAAAATCGATGGAAGGTATTTTTCTTTGAAGGACCTTTTCGATGGCAATTGCCAGCCTTGATTATTCTCTTTGCAACAGCTTTTTATATAATCTCCTATCACTATGAACATAGAAAACTACATAAATCAAACCGTTAAATATGCAAAAATAGCATCGCGGACCCTTGCTTCCGCGAGCACGATTACAAAAAACACTGCGCTGAATTACATGGCAGAGGAAATCATCTCCTCTGCTTCGATACTCAAATCAGAAAATGAAAAAGACATCTTTGCTGCCCGGAATGCCAGCCTGTCAGAGGCTATGATAGACCGCCTTTGCCTTACCGGGGACCGCATTAAAGGTATGGCTGATGGTGTCAGACAGATTATCAACTTACCTGACCCTGTTGGAGAGTTATTACAGGGATATACCCGTCCGAATGGCTTACAAATTCAAAAAATACGTGTCCCTATTGGCGTTATTGTTATCATCTATGAATCACGGCCTAACGTAACAGCCGATGCAGCAGCACTGTGTTTAAAGGCAGGCAATGCGGTTATTCTGCGTGGAGGTAAGGAATCGATCTGCTCTAACAGAGCCATCTATAAATTACTTACTTCTGCCCTTGAAAAAGCAGGATTAGACAAACGATGTATCCAGCTTGTGGAAGTTACCGAACGTGAAGCTATTGATTATTTACTCAAGGCAGATCAGTATGTAGATGTCGTTATTCCCCGGGGCGGCGAGGCTCTTATTCGTACCGTAGTAGAAAAATCTACTATTCCCGTTATTAAGCATTATAAGGGTGTATGCCATATCTACGTCGATGAATTTGCGAATCTTACTATGGCCGAAGATGTCTGTTTTAATGCCAAGGTACAACGCCCTGCTACCTGTAATGCCATGGAAACCATGTTAGTACACGAAAAGATTTCAGAAACATTTTTACCTGCTATTATAAAAAAGTTTCTTGATGCAGGGGTGGAAATAAGAGCTTGTAATAAAACCTATACTATCTCAGGCAGGAGTCATCTCCTGAAGGCAATGAATGACAATTATGTAAGAAATATAAAACAGGCTACAGATGAAGACTTTTATAACGAGTACCTCGACTTGATTGTAAATGTGAAGGTTGTGCATACCTTTGATAATGCGCTCGACCACATAGCCAAACATGGATCAAACCACTCCGATGCAATCATCACCGACAATGTCAATAACGCCCTGAGATTTACCAAAGAGGTAGATTCTGCAGCCGTATATGTCAATGCCTCTACCCGTTTCACCGATGGTTATGAATTCGGCATGGGCGCTGAGATTGGCATCAGCACCGATAAACTTCATGCCCGGGGCCCCATGGGTCTTGAAGAACTCACATCATATAAATTTGTAGTATTCGGGAATGGACAGTTAAGAAAATAGTACTCCTTCGGCCAGTATTTGTCCTCCTTTAGTAAAATTCCCCTCAAAAAGCTTTATTAAGGGAATGGTAAAAACGCTCAGAGGCTGTCTGCAAAATTTATATTCATGCCTGGAATTTATCCCTTTGGTGGATTCGCTCCGCTTAATCCACCCTACTCATTATAGAATTACCGGTAGGGTGGATGAAACCAAGTGAATCCCACCATTGCATCTTAATAACATTGCCGTGCCGGGAGCAGCCCAAAAAGGTTGCCCCGAACAATTGAAATTCCTAACCAGGAAACTGAGATATACCATAAATTCTCATAAAATTATCTATAGACCAGATTATCGATTCACATGCAAAACATTATAGCATTCATTCCAGAAAAATTATGGAAAAGGGGTAAAAAGGTACATTAATTGCGTGCTTTACCCATATAGATGTGCTAAAGAACATGGAAAATTTTACCATATTATTATTGTAAAGGAGAGGAGAATGCTACGACAAAACTATCGTAACTTTTTGGCACAAGATATGAATGCAATTATTGAGACGCTTCCACTGTCCGATTTACAAAAACACTTTCTTCGGTCACGCTGGCTAAATCATGTACTTCGGATGGAAGGCAAGGCAAATGAAGCTCATAGTCGATATTATATCCTGCGTCTGATCACCATTGTTGGCGGTGTAATCATTCCTACCCTGGTAAGTTTAAATATTATTGGCGCCGCAGCTTCACCTGTTAGATGGGGTACATTGGGTCTTGGTTTGCTCGTAGCCGTCAGTATTGCAATAGAAGAATTCTTCCACTTTGGAGAATGCTGGCGCCACTATCGTAAAGCAGTAGAGTGGTTGAAGATAGAAGGTTGGCAATTTTTTCAATTAAGCGGTCCTTACCAAAATTACTTAGATCATATTGATGCATATCCGGTTTTTGCCAACCGTGTAGAATCTATCATTCAGCGGGATGTTGAGGTGTATATCACTGAGATAGTACAGGAAAAAAAAGAGGAAAATCTCAATAATTCCATAACTACAAACAAGATAAATAAGTTAGACATCGCCATTCAAAAGAGAATTGAATCCTGATGTAACAATTGAAGCCTTGTCATATTCAAAGAGGTATTTGCCGAGAATTTTTTAACATCGACCCGAGAGCCTCTGAATTGGCATTTTTTTACCTCAGCATGATTATCTGTAACAATGCCAATATAGACTAAACCTACCGGTTTTTCTTTTGTCCCACCGGTAGGACCGGCAATACCGGTGATTCCGATGCCAATATTTGCTGAGGCTCTCTTTCTTACACCTTCGGCCATAGCCTTTGCTACTTGTGAACTTACAGCGCCATACTCCAAAACAAGTTCCCCGGGCACACCTAATATATCAACCTTTGCTTTATTGCTATAAGCAACAACGCCTTCCAAAAAAAACTCTGAAATACCAGGTATGTTTGTAAGTTTATCAGAAACTAATCCACCGGTACAGGACTCTGCAACAGCAATTGTTTTGCGATACTTTCTGAGAAGTACAGTAACTATGTACTCAAGTGTTTCATCGCCCACACCAAATACTGCATCACCCAATTCCATTCGGATGTCTACCTCTGCCCTGTCCAGAAGACTTACAGCATCTTCCCTCTTTCCTGCAGTTGCAAGGAGCTCAATGGTTACAACACCATCGTGTACTAATGTCATTGACTGCACGTGCCCCTGGCTTACTATAGTGTCATGCGGTAGCTTCTGCTCTGCTTTTCTATGAGAAGAGCTATTCGTAATGTTTTTGATACTTTGATATTGCAATATACATTTTTTTACTCTATCTGCCACAACAGATTCACGGATGCCGAAGGTATGTAAATCTCTTGATACGATACATCTTTCTTCTCTTTTGTTGCATGCGTAAACCTCCAGATATTTATTTAACATAGACTTCATTTCTGTGTGAACTCCGGGCAAAGAAACAATTTCCTTATCGTTATGATGAAGAGCAAATCCTGTGGCAGTTCCATTATCATTGGTTATTACCAGCGCGCCTTCAGGAACAAGCGCCTGCCTGTCATGCTCATCCATTAAATGAACCTGTCGTTCTTCCATAAATCTTTGAATATGTATGCAGGCGCCTTTGTTATGTATCAGGCGAACACCAAAAAATTCTGATACAACCTCACGGGTCACATCGCTTGCTGTAAGACCTAACCCCCCTGTCGTAATTATTAAGTTCACCCGTTCTCTGGCAATTTTCAGGGCAGACTTCAACAATTCTCTATCATCGCTTACCGACGTCTGGAATTGTACCTGAATTCCTTTTTCTGTTAATGCTTTTGCAATATAGGGAGCATTTGTATCTGCAATTTGCCCTAACACGATTTCCGTTCCTATCGTAATGATCTCTGCCGTTATCATAGGTTAAATAATAGTTTTGTCTATGAATGGACACGAATTTACACGGATATTTTCAAAGGTATCCCATTCGTGTTCATTCGTGGCTAATTGCCTCTTCCGGTTTATGAAAATGCTGAAATATTGCGTGTGCAACTATGGGTGGGAGTTTGCTAATTTCGATTAATTGCTCAACTGTGGCGTTTCGTATACCTTCAATGCTTCCAAAACACCTCATTAAAGCCTTTTTGCGCGCAGCTCCAATTCCGGAAATCTCATCAAGGGGTGACTTATAGTATTCTTTAGCCCGGAGTTTTCTATGATAGGTAATAGCAAAGCGATGAGCCTCGTCCCGAATTTTATCAAGAAATAAAAGTTCAGATGAGGATGGACTGAGCATAATGGGTTCTGGCGTATAAGGAATAAAAACCTGTTCCCCGATCTTTTCTCCTGTCACATTACTTGCTGTTTTGCCCTTGGCAAGGGCAATTAAATCAACATTGCCAATTGCCAGTTCCTCAAATACCTTTAAGGCAACACCCAATTGGCCCTTGCCGCCATCCACCACAATTAAATGAGGCAAGTCGCCTTCTTCTATAGCTCTCTTATACCTTCTGGTTAACACCTCGTGCATCATAGCATAATCATCGATCTTGCCTACTGTTTTAATTCTGAACCGTTTATACCGGGATTTGTTTGGCTTTCCCTGTTCAAAAGTAACCATAGACCCTACCGCCTGTTTACCAAAGGTATTAGAAATATCAAAACACTCTATACGCTCCGGTATTTGTTGTAACCCAAGGGTTTCTTTCAGGGCATGCAATGTCCTGGTAAAATCTTTGCTATGGACTTGAGATACCAGCCAGGCATTTTCAGCATTTTTCTGCGCCATTTCAACAAGACGTATCTTCTCACCCCGATGAGGGCATATAACCGTCACTTTTTTACCCTTCCTTTCACTAAGCCATTCCTCAAGCAACTCCCCATCCTCAGATTCTGTGGGAATAATCACTTCAGAAGGTATAAATCTTGTCTGGCTGTAAAATTGATTCAGAAAAGATCTGAATATCTCTCCGATGGTAGTATGTCTTGAAGAAAAATGATAAGAGGATACATCTTCCATATTACCCGCCCTGATAAACATGACCTGAATATACACCTCATTTCCATTCATATAATATCCAAAGACGTCACGATCTACAAAATTCATAGAATGGATTTTCTGCTTCTCCACCGTTTCTTCAATATCCCGGATACGGTCACGTATCTTTGCAGCCTTCTCGTACTGCATAGCTTTGGATTCCTCATACATCTGCTTTTTCAGCATATCGACAAGGTCTTCATGTTTCCCTTTCAAGATCAGAGCTACCTGATCAATCAGGCCCCGATATGTTTCCTCATCTACAAGACCACAACATGGTCCCATGCATTTATGAATCTGATAGTAAAGGCATGGCCTGGTCCTCTTTTTTAACACACTATCAGGACATTTGCGAATAGGAATGGTTTCGTTAATATACCGTAATGTCTCCCTTACAGCCCTCGTAGAAGCATACGGTCCGAAATACAGCGCGCCATTATCCTCAATTTGGCGTACTACCCTGGGGTACGGAAATGTATCATTAATATCAAGCTTGATACTTATAAAGGTCTTATTATCACGGAGATCAATATTAAATTTTGGTTTAAATTGTTTAATCAGGTTATTTTCAAGAATAAGCGCCTCTTTTTCTGTTTCGGTAAGCACAAAATCAATATCTGCAACAGTTTGTACCAGATGCTCTGTGTATAACCTATTGTCTGTGCTCTTACGAAAATAACTTCTCACCCGATTTCTCAAATTCTTGGCTTTCCCCACATAGATTACCTCGTGTTTAGCATCCATCATAAGATAAACACCCGGTGAAACGGGGATCTTCTTTAGCTTATTTTGCAATTTCACAAAAAAATACCTCTTCTTTTCCTTACAAGTCTATGGTAAATCAATCTCTAAAGCAAAAATCATTATCAATATTTATACCATGCATACCGCCCTTTGTAAATATTCCTTTGACAATATTTACTACCGATGTTAGTATACGCCTACTATGGTAAATATCGAGGATCGTTCCCAACTATTAACTGAACAGCGTAATCCCCGTACCACCGATATTGACTGTAAAACCACCCTGGAAATCATCGATATAATTAATGCCGAAGATGCAAAGGTCTTTACGGCCATCCATAGAGAACGAGAACATATCGCAAAGGCCGCAGACCTGATCGTTGATGCTTTCAAAGCTGGTGGCAGGCTTATATACGTTGGCTCAGGAACCAGCGGAAGACTTGGTATATTAGATGCAGCCGAGTGTCCCCCTACCTTTGGCACTAACCCTCATATGATTACCGGCATCATTGCAGGCGGTGAGAAGGCAGTATTTCAATCGATAGACGGCGCCGAGGATTTACCGGAAGATGGCGCGCATGATATTCAACTGAAAGAGGTAAACCATCGGGATGTTGTTGTTGGCATTACCACGGGAGGCACAACTCCGTATGTTATGGGCGCCCTTTTCGAAGCAAAAAAACGCAATGCAAAAACAATCTTTTTGTGCTGCAACCCGGAGACTACACCGAACTTCGATATGGATGCCATTATCAGACCAATTGCAGGACCTGAAGTCATAGCAGGTTCTACCCGTATGAAGGCTGGTACGGTTACAAAGCTCATATTAAATATGCTAACCACAACAGCCATGATTAAGATGGGAAAGGTCTATGAAAATCTTATGATAGATTTACGGGTTCTCAACGCGAAACTTGCTGATCGCGCAGAACGTATTATCATGACCGTTACCGGTATCGGTCGGGAAGATGCCAAAAAACTGTTAGAAGCCGCCTTTGGTAACGTAAAAGTTGCTCTTGTTATGCAAAAACTTACTCTTGACTATGCAGAAGCAAAAAAAAGATTAGATGCTCAGGATGGTTTTGTAAGAAAAGTTTTAGAAAAATGCTAAAATAGTAGCTGCGGAAACATGGATTGTAAAGTAAGAGATATTCGTAGTAACTATCATTTTTTAAAGGTAGATACAAAGTTTATCCCTGCAAAAACTCTGATCTATAACCGCTTTGCATTAAATCATCATCGCTCCTTTGCCTGCTCAATTATTTTCAATTGAACTGAAGCACTCAGTATGTTTACTCCTCATAGCACAAATTCAAATCCAAAAATACATTCCAAAACTCATAATGACAGGTTTTTTAATAATTTTATTAAATTTTGACCTACGCCTATGATATAGTATCTTGATTTATTCCATAAAAGTTATATTATATCGGAGAACTTATCATAATAAAGCGTCAACAGTATCTTATTCACATCCCTGAGTGAAGGAGTTTCGTAAGTGAGTCAAAAGAATTTATTGCTTATTACCTTACTTGGCATTATTGTACCATCCATCAGCGGATGTGTTGCCCTCTTAGTTGGTGGGGGCGCTGGCGCCGGGACGATTGCATATTTAAAGGGTGATTTAAGATCTCTGGAAGAAGCATCGCTTGAGAGAGTTTGGGAAGCAGCACAAAAGGCCATACAAGAGTTGGAATTCGTCGTAACGAGCAAACAAAAAGACATCTTCTCTGCCAAACTTATTGCACATGGAGCACAAGATAAGAAGGTTACAGTTGATTTAAAAAAAATATCAGATAATGTAACAGAAATTAAAATTCGCGTAGGAATTTTTGGAGACGAATCGCTCTCCCGGTTACTGTTAGAAAGAGTAAGGAAACACCTTTGATTATGATAGTTTTCTCCCCATGAATAGCGATACTCATTTACAAACGATTCCTTAGCTATAGTAATGTCAAAACAAAATGTCGCTTTATTTTTGAGATCATGATGTTACAAAAATACCCTATGATTCAGAAGTGGTAACAGATAAAGTGAAGATGATCTCTACTTCAAGCCCGAAGGGCTGTCATGATTATAGATAATGAATAACCGCAAAATTAATAACCCTGAAGGGGTGAAATAATTATTTGAAAATAACGGTAAATTCTCAAGCAATGACAGGTATGCACGGGTTTTCCATGCCACCCCTTCAGGGTTCAAACCCTTTCTTCTGCTCTTTTGCTATAATCATACCATCCCTTCGGGATTATGAGACGAAAATACTTTGATACTCTATCACTTCGTCTCTTTGGGATGAGGAAAAACTGAATTTACCTCACGCTTTTCAGATTCTCTTTGATAATCTATACCTCACTTATGATCAATTTTAATCTGAGTTATTTCCCCGGTAGCCGATAATAAATTTATTACAGAAAGAACAAAAAAGATGCATTACAAAACGGTCGGTATATATTTTGATTCTGTTTTATTATTTACAAGATCAAAATAACTGATTGAAAATAACATCCTTATGATAACTTTTGGGATAATTTGCTTTTAAAAATTACTTATGAACGGAGGTTTAATCATAATGCCGAAGAAATTGCCCTTCATTATATTGCTTGGAATCGTTCTGCTCTCTGGTGGCGGATGTGCAGCTCTCAGAGGTGGAGGCGCTGCAGCCGGAACAGTTGCATACGTCATGGGTGAGTTGAGGTCCATGGAAGAAGCATCATTAGAGAGAACCTGGGAAGCAGCTCAGAAAACTATGGAAGATTTGGAATTTATCGTAACAAGCAAACAAAAGGATGTATTAACAGCCAGGCTTATAGCGCGCGGAGCAAACGATAAGAAAATTGTGATACAACTCAAGAAGGTATCAGAGGATTTAACAGAGGTAAGAATCCGTGTCGGAACTTTTGGAGATGAATCGCTTTCCCGCCAGATCCTGGAGAGATTAAAGAAAAACCTTGGTATAGGCAGTGATGCCGCCGCCGCCGGAACAGCTGCATATACACTCGGTGAATTACGGTCGATGGAACAGGTATCTCTGGACAGAACCTGGCAAGCCGCACAGAAAGCCGTAGAAGACCTGGAATACACGGTAACGAGCAGAGAAAAAGATGCACTAGCTGCCAATTTGATTGCGCGTGGGGCAGGTGACAAAAAGATTGAAATTAATCTCAGGAAGGTATCAGAAGAAATGACGGAAGTGAGAATCCGTGTCGGAACTTTTGGGGATGAATCGCTTTCCCGTTTAGTTTTAAAGAGGATAAAAAAGAACCTGTTTTTTTAAGGTTACAGGGGATAGAAAAGAGAAGATTATCCTGGTAAATACGCATTTTACATTCTTATCTATCCTGTTTTTCAAACATGATATCGGAAAACAAGAAAACAAAAAAACTGCTTACCGCGCACGTTGGTTTATTTTTGCTTACGTGGTGGAGAGAGTAATATAAACAAAACCAATATTACTATTTACCATAATGTATTGGGTTTATTTATCCTGAGAAACAAAGGTCTTTTATTTAAGATCTTTCTTATTACTCAGAGTAAATGGAACCTTCTACATTATGGTAAAATACTTCTTTGATCTCATTTAATCACAGGAAAAAACATGTATATAAATCGAGAGACTACAAGGAAAAGTATGCACAATGTAATACAATACTTTTTTGTTATACCCTTGGCTGGCGGCGCACCAAACTAAGAATCAACATAACAACAAAGACTGCAATAAAGATGTAAAACAGGATTTGAGCAATACCTGCGGTTGCCGCTGCAATACCGCCAAATCCAAAAACACCAGCTATAATAGAGATAATAAAAAAAACAATAGCCCAGTAAAGCATAATAAGGTCTCCTTTCTATAAATATTCGATGAGTGTTTATAAAATTTTACCCTTCTTTAATTTGAAGAACATGTAAGGGAAGGTTGCATCAAAAGATATACCATGAAACAGAAAAAGCAATTTAATTGTATTTTATGACAAAAATAGTACCTATATGCTGTAAAAGAAAGGGTAAATTATGAAATAAAAAGAGCAGGCATGTAACCTGTCACATAAGCGTGTCGCCACAGATATGTGACATGTCACATATCTGTTTGAGTAAATATAACCTCAAAAATTATTGCTTGTTGATGTTACGCATTCATATTATAATAATTGTATAACGATTCAAAAAGCCTTGCAAAACAGCTGCATTTCCTGAAATGTATCATGTAAATCTTCGCTGCAGCACTATCAAATGGAGATTTCAATGAGGTCAGAAAATTATAACCATGCCCGTAATTTCGATTGGAAACTCTATCCACAAGCTGAAAATTTCTTAACCCAGCATATCAATACATTCCTGGAAAACAACAGTTTTGCCCGTACACTTTACTCTTCAATCGAACACGAAACCTCTACATTGTTTCTTGATTGGATTGATCATATGGTTTTACCTGAAAATACCGTTAGTGAAAAAGCCCTTGATGAATTTGGTTTTCGGAGGATGGATTCCGTAGAGGCTCCGCCCGATATGAAAGTCTTTATGCATCCAGACGCCATTTTCTTTCCTGTTCTCCTTACCAAAGGAAGATGTACGGAAGTTATACTGAAACCAGAGAGATTGGATCATTTTATTCAGATGCTTGGAAAAGGTTTTTCTATAGAAGGAAGCATCTGTGGATATTACAGAAAAGCTGTTATTTCTCATCAGGATAATTCGATTCTTTCGGCTGTTGAAAGAAGAGGGTATAACGGCTTCCTTCTATCGGCAAATGCACATGATGCGCAAGAATACCGACAAGCCCTGGAAATATTTTTCTGCAGACAACGATACTTTGAAGATCCTGAGGAAGGTATGAATGCAACTTTGCTCCTGATAAAAAACCTTTGTAAAAAGCTCTCTCTTGCAAGGGTGGCCGATGCGTTTTTCAGGGCTGAACGAGTATACTGGGAAAGAAAAAACTGTGCGGGGCAAACTCAAAAAGCCCGCCAGGACAGGCTTGGGCTGGGATGGGGAAATCATGACCATCATACCTATCGTACATCACGTAACAATTTTACGATGCTTATAAAGATCTTTGAAACCCTTGGATTCGTATGCCGCGAACAGTTTTTTGCCGGTGAGGAAGCTGGTTGGGGCGCTCAAGTGCTTGAACACCCTCAATGCAACATCGTGCTATTTACTGATGTCGATCTCCTGAAAGAGGAAAAAAGCAAAGATTTCTCTCACTATGATCTGGAACAAACCACCCGGCTTGGAACAGTCGGCCTCTGGGTAGAACTCCATGGAGAGAGCATGCTGCAGGCAGGTCTTCATCACCTTGCAGCGCGATTCAATTTTGAAAAGATACGTACAGATCTTAAAAGGCAAAACATCAATACCATGAACCCATTTTCCTATTTTGAATTTTTGAAACAAGCGTTTACAGAGGCAGAAACCTGGAAGGCAGAGCCAAAACGCTTAAACAAACTCTTTGAGAAGAATGCTATTACCAGGGCGCAATATGAGACATTTCTCAGGAATGGTACCATAGGCAGCCACTTAGAGAATTTGCAAAGAACTCAGGGATTTAAAGGATTTAACCAGCGTTCCGTATCAGCTATAATCAAGGCCACAGATCCCAGGGAATATAAGTTTCAGGGAGCATAATATAGTTTACATTAAAATATCGCCATACTGCCATTTTTCATTATTTCGGATTGGTGTGTTAAATTCGGCACACAACCGATGCATTTTTAATAGTATTCTTTTTGCATCAATCTGCTCTGCTAATTTTGCCTGAAAATCACTGATAATAGTTGGGTAAAGCCGAAGCATGTAAATTCGGGAATCACGGACCTCTACGGTAAAAATAAAAGACTCATCATTACGCTCTGTCTCATCAACTGCATAATCATCGATAAAATCACCGGCACTGTAGATGATCGGCTTGCCGAGATATATCTCTATACCTTGAAAAACGTGACAAGAATGACCAAAGACGATATCAGCGCCAGCATCAATTAATGTATGACCAAAAGGAATATGGTGAGATTGAGGCCGATTTCCCCAATTTGGTCCCCAATGAGCCGAGACAACTAAGACCTGTACCTCTTTTTTCGTGCTGCGGATAATCTCAAAGAGTCTCTTCGCCCGGTTATCTTCGGTATCGACAGGAACATAAAAAATACCTGGCTTTTCTTCCGTTGCTTCCCAGCCTGACTCATTATCAGTAAAGGCAATAAATCCTATCTTCGTTCCCCCTATCTCAAGAAATGCTGGCCGTGATGCTTCATCTCTATTGATACCAGCGCCAGCATGACGAATACCTGCATTATCTAAAATCTTCAACATCTCAAACATCGCTTCATATTCATAATCCAGGGTATGATTATTAGCCAAAGAAACAATATGTATTCCGGCAGTTTTCAATACTTCAATATTTTTGGCATCTGACCTGAAATGGAAAACCTTAGGGGTTATTGTCCATGGATTACCCCGGTTGGAAATCACACATTCAAGATTGCAAATTCGCACATCAGCATCCCAAAAAATTGGTAACGTATTGCCCCATGGATGAGTCGGTAATTCTTCCTGTAATATTTCGTTAACGAATCGGCCAAGCATTACATCACCGGTGAAAAGAAATTTCATTTTTACTTTTTCTTAACGAATACATTGAAACATGCGGTAATTTTATATTTCCGGAAGAAAATTTTTGATAAACCAATCCCGCGCTAATTGCGCAACTTTTTCCAACGCACCGGGTTCTTCAAAAAGATGAGTAGCGCCCGGGATGATAACAAGTTCTTTGGGACACTTTAACCGTATATATGCCGCCTCATTCAGAGGGATAACCGGTTTATCATCACCCCCTACAATAAGCAAGGTAGGCGCCTGAACACGTGACAGATGCTCCATGGCAAGATCAGGGCGTCCTCCGCGTGAAACTACAGCCGCAATCTTATTCGGCTCACGCGCTGCTGCCTGAAGCGCTGCGCCAGCACCGGTACTTGCTCCAAAAAAACCTATCCTCATATCTTTCAACTCTGACTGCTCCTGTACCCAATGTGTATTGGCTAAAAGGCGTCCAGCGAGAAGATCTATGTCAAAAACCTTTTGGCGATCCATAGCCTCCGATTCCTCCAACAGGTCTACCAGTAATGTAGCAATACCCGCATCCTGGAGAACCCGCGCAACGAAATTATTTCGGGGACTGAAACGACCGCTCCCGCTGCCATGAGCAAATATAACCACTCCTTTGGTCCGGAGAGGTAAACCCAAAATACCCTGGAGGCGCACAGTATCCGCAAGAATCTCAACCTCCTTTTCGTGCTTTTCTATGGTTATTGATTGATTCATATTCCATCCACCTTACCTTTCCTGAGCTTACAACTACTCAAAACACGTGCGTAGAACAAAGGCATGATTCCCATACATACTACCGACATTATATGCGCATATGAGTAGAAATGCCGTTTCACACCTTATCCTGAGTGTCTACTCAAAATTACCTCCCTCAGCCGTTTCAGGCATTCACCGGTTTCTGAGGCTTGAACTTAGCCCAGTTACGATGAAGAATTTCAATAGCTTCCTCATCACTTACCTGATTAAAGTCGAGGTACCACGCACCTACGGCAATAAATGAATCCGGAATGCTGAGACAAATTATTTCATCTGCAAAATCATACAGCATATCCAAACTCCCCTGTGCAGCAACAGGCACCGCAGCGATCAACGTTGCAGGATTACGCCGGCGGAGACCTTCTAATGCCGCACGAAATGTATACCCCGTTGCAATGCCATCGTCAACGACAACAATTTTCCTTCCGGTAATCTCCGGAGGCGGCCGACCAGCCCGATACAACTGCTGCCGCCGTTCAATCTCTTCCCGCTGATAGACTATCTCACTTTTGAGATATTCCTGTGAGGCGCCTACAGCACGAACCAGCTCTTCGTTAATAATACTGATATTGTCACCATCCACTACAGCGCCAATACCCAATTCAGGCTGATAGGGAGCCCGGATTTTACGGACAATAACCACATCAAGAGGAGCGGACAGCGCTTCGGCAATCTCGTCAGCAACTACAATTCCCCCGCGTGGAATACCCAATACCATACATGGTTGATTGCGGTATCCACGTTTTGTAAGTTCATCAGCAAGCCGGTTCCCTGCATCACGCCGGTCTTTAAAAATAATATTTTTCATAATAACCTCCTTTCAATTAGAAGATATACCTTATCTGTTATATGTCAATACAAATCTCTGCAAAAATATTTCAAACAGACTATCAATATTGTTCAGGAAGCCCTATCCCGTCCAGGCGCCATTTACTGTTTGCTGCACATTTTTCATATTGACATTTAAAACATATGTTTTATACTTATGTTTAAAATGAATATTTTAAATTCTGATCATACTGTGGTTGATGCGCTTAATCTCAAGACGCGACAACGGCTTTTGGAGGCAGCGGGTGAAGTATTCGCAACCGTTGGGTTTCGGAACGCTACTATCCGTGAGATTTGCAAACGGGCACACGCAAACGTAGCGGCAGTTAACTACCATTTCCATGATAAAGAGGCCCTTTACTCGGCAGTTCTGCAGTACACTCACCAATGTGCAGTCGAAAAATATCCTCCCAATCTTGGCCTGGGTGATAACGCAACTGCCGTACAGCGGCTACGGGCATTTATACGGTCGTTCCTTCTCCGCTTCTTCGATGAAGGCCGTCCTGCATGGCATGGTAAGCTTATGGCGCGGGAGATGATTGAACCGACGCACGCTCTTGATGCGCTGGTAGAAAATGAAATCCGCCCCAATTCACAACTCTTGGAGTTGATTGTGCTCGAATTGCTTGATTTCAGAGCAAATAATGAATTCGTTCAACTATGCGTCAGAAGTATTGTGTCCCAATGCGTTTTTTACCATCACGCACGGCCCGTAATCAATCTTCTCTATCCTGATCAGAAATACCATCGTGAGGATATCGAACGATTAACGGATCACATTACCCGTTTCTCGCTTGGAGCTTTAAAAGAATTCAAAAAGCAATTACGGATCAAGAAAAAATGAATTTTATTGCATTAAAAATGCTTGTCGGAAATCGGGCTAAATATCTTGGCATTATTATTGGATTAACCTTTGCATCCCTGCTCATTACCCAACAAGCAGCAATCTTTCTGGGATTGATGACACGGACATACAGCTTCCTGGCGGATACGTCACTTCCCGACATATGGGTGGTAGACCCAAAAATACAATTCGTTGACGATCTCAAACCGTTAAAAGAAACGGAATCACTTCGCGTCCGGAGCGTGGAAGGCGTTGCATGGGCGGTCCCGATGTATAAAGGGCTGCTGAAGGCCCGGCTTCCCAACGGAACTTTCCAGACATGTAATTTTATTGGTCTTGACGATGAGACGTTAATCGGCGGTCCGCCGGAAATACTGCAGGGACGGTTAGCAGACCTCCGCCGCAGTGATGCCGTTATTGTTGATATTGTCGGCGCTACCGGCAAGCTGGCAACCGTTTTACCGGATGGGAGGCGTATACCCCTGAGAATCGGCGATACTATGGAGCTGAACGACCATCGCGCTGTCGTTGTTGGTATTTGCCGGGTACAGAGAACTTTTCAGTCGCAGCCGGTTGTTTATACAACCTTCTCACGGGCAACTATCTTTGCGCCCCGTGAGCGCAAACTGATGTCATTTATACTGGTGAAAGCAAAACCAGGGCAAGATTTTCATGAACTATGTCAGCGTATCCGGCAGATAACCGGCCTGGCTGCATATACACGGGAAGAATTCATAACGCTTACCGTCCAGTATTACATGAAATACACCGGCATCCCTATTAATTTTGGGATTACGGTTGTGCTCGGTTTCATAGTCGGTATTGCCATCGCAGGACAGACATTTCACAACTTTACCCTTGATAACCTTCGTTATTTTGGAACACTAAAGGCAATGGGCGCCTCGGATGGTATGCTGTTGCGAATGATCATGCTCCAGGCAACTATGGTTGGCTGTATCGGATATGGGCTTGGGGTCGGAGCCGCTTCGGCTTTAGGTTTCATGTCAGGTAGCACAGAACTCTCTTTCCAGCTGCCATGGCAGCTCCTGCTTTTTAGCGCGATTGCTGTTACTTTGATTTGCGTTGCTTCAGCAGCGTTGAGTATGCTGAAAGTAATACGGCTGGAACCGGCAATTGTCTTTAAGAGCTAATGAGATATTTTTAGATTACCATAGTTATAGCTACCGATTACGCAGACAAGAGAATAGAAATTCAGCACAGCATCTTCCTGAATATGAGAGTAAGATTTTAATCGTATGAAGAATAAAAATCCTGTTGCAGTCCGTTGTAAAGGCGTTACGAAAACCTACGGGACCGGAGACACACAGGTGCATGCCCTGAGCGGTGTGAATCTGGAAGTCTATGCGGGTGAACATATGATGCTCGTTGGTCCTTCAGGCAGTGGTAAGACTACATTGATCTCTATTATTGCAGGTGTCCTCGATCGGGATGGTGGCGAATGTGTGGTATTTGACCATGATTTTGCCCATATGAGCCGTTATGAGAAAACGAGGTACCGTGGACAAAACATCGGGTTTGTCTTCCAATTGTTCAATCTCATCCCATCTCTGTCAGCAGCTGAAAACGTCGCTGTGCCCCTGTTAATCAACGGAGTAAGGAGGCGCGAGGCAATCGACAGGGCGAGGGAAATTCTTGGCCGCGTTGGACTGGGAAACCGTACGTTCTCCCTGCCGGAAGAACTATCAGGCGGCCAGCAGCAGAGGGTCGCCATTGCACGGGCAATTGTGCATAATCCAAGACTTATCGTTTGTGACGAGCCTACAAGTGCGCTTGATCACGAAACCGGGCATAAGGTCATGGAGCTTTTATGTCAGGTAGCAGTTGGCACTGATCGCGTGTTAATCGTCGTTACCCATGATGCGCGCATTTTCGAATTCGCCAGCCGTATTGCCAAAATGGATGACGGCCACATTATTTCGGTAACAAATACACCCTGTTATGTATCGGATGAAAAAAAAGAATGAGGAGATTCCCATGATTAGAAAATACCTGCTTCCCATCCTTGCCGTATTCGGCATAGGATTCGCCATTCTAACGGTTATCAATGGCAACAGAACCATTCCTGCTGCTCCGCCTGTTGTTGAACCTGCTGCCCCGCCTTTTACCTCATCTGTAGCAGGCGCCGGTATCGTTGAGGCAAATACTGAAAACATCGCTATCGGCACGCTCATAGATGGTGTTGTCTCAGAGATTTATGTCTCTGTTGGCACCAGGGTTAAAGATGGAGATCCATTGTTCAAGATTGATGACAGGGAGCTGAAGGCGCAACTAACGGTACGAACCATGGCATTGCATGTGGCAGAAGCAGGCGTTAAGGTAGCAAAGGCCTCGCTGGCAGATGAGAAGAACCAACTGAGCAGAGCAGAGATTTTAGCAAGCAGACAAGTCATCAGTGTTGATGAACTTGACAGGCACCGTTATGCTGTGCAGATTGCCGATTCAAAATTAGCTCAGGCACGGGCCGAAGTCACATCAGCAAAGGCGCAGATAAAAGAGACGAAGGTGAATCTTGACAGGATCATTGTGCGCGCCCCCGTCGATGGAGAAATCCTGCAGGTAAAAATACACCCCGGAGAATTTGCTCCCGCGGGGATCACCCAAACACCGTTTATCCTTATGGGTGATACCGACCCTTTGCATGTTCGCGTTGATGTGGATGAAAACGATGCATGGCGGGTTCTCCCTCTATCGCCCGCAGTGGCTTTTTTACGCGGTAACCGGGAGATAAAAACACCCCTGAAATTTGTACGTTTTGAGCCTTATGTCATCCCGAAAAAGTCCCTCACCGGAGATAGCACTGAGCGGGTAGATACGCGTGTCCTTCAGGTCATTTACCGCTTTGAGCACACCGATTTGCCTGTTTTTGTTGGTCAGCAGATGGATGTGTTCATTGAAGCGCCTGACCAATTGAGTTTAAATGGTAATAATAACCGGATATTAAATTAAGCTGCCTTTGGCAGCGACTTTTTGAATATACGGAAAATATCGGTTAAAAATAACCTCCTGACCCTCTTTACTAACAGAGACAACCCCCTAGCCCCCTTTCTTAAGGGGGATTTCTTCAAGTCCCCCTTAAGAAAGGGGGATTCAGGGGGTTGTTTCGTATGCTATGATACAAAC
>SULG01000049.1 GCA_005524015.1 Candidatus Jettenia ecosi | reverse complement strand
AACCCCCACCCCTCTTATTCATACCTTTATACATTTATATACTTCTATATACTTCGAAACTTTGATAATTTTCTGGAGCTGCTGATGGGATTTGAACCCATGACCTCGTCCTTACCAAGGACGTGCTCCACCACTGAGCTACAGCAGCAAAGACATAACATCATAAGAATATGCCGACAATTAACGAATAACTAAATTTTTCCAATCCGTTTATTGTAGCACAAGAAATAAAAATGTCAAATATTAATATATATTTATTTATCTTTAACAAAAGCGGGCGATGGGAATCGAACCCACATGGCTAGCTTGGAAGGCTAGCGCTCTACCATTGAGCTACGCCCGCGTTAAAATCAATAATATTTTTCAATAATTAAAACAGGCATGAATGGTGGGTGGAGGAGGATTCGAACCTCCGAAGGCTATGCCAACAGATTTACAGTCTGTCCCCTTTGGCCACTCGGGAATCCACCCATTATTTCTTTTACTTATCTCTTCGGCTATAAACTAATTCCTGGAGCTAGCGGTGGGACTCGAACCCACAACCTGCGGTTTACAAAACCGCTGCTCCGCCATTGAGCTACGCTAGCATTAACATAAAAATTGCAGAAAAATCCATATTATCAAAACATAAAAATTATTCAAGTAAAATTTGTAACCCATTGTAAATTAAATATCACATATTGGAAAGATACCCTTCATAATTACGCTTAACCTCATCTAAACTATCTCCGCCAAACTTTTCTAAGAATGCCCTTGCAATTTCAAAAGCAACCATCCCCTCACAAACAACAGATGCAGCAGGCACTGCACATACATCTGACCTTTCATATGAAGCCTCTATAGGCTCTTTTGTTATTAAATCCACAGATCTCAAGGGTTTTTTCAATGTTGGAATAGGTTTCATATGTGCCCTTGCCACAATCGGTTCCCCATTGCTAATACCGCCTTCTATTCCTCCCGCATTATTTGTATGCCTCTTAAACCCGCCTGTTAATAGGCTCCTTTTTGTAGATTTTTCATAAAAAATCTCATCGTGCACCTCTGAGCCGTATTTATTAGACACATTATATCCGAGACCAAATTCAACGCCCTTAATTGCTTGGATTGACATTAAAGCATAAGCAAGCCTTGCATCTAATTTTAAATCCCACTGGGTATGATTACCCAACCCTATGGGTAATCCATATACAATTACTTCAATAATACCCCCCAGAGAATCCCCTTTTTCTGATGTTTGTTTAATCTTTTCAATAATCCTTGCTTCAATATCCTGATCAATGCAATATAATTTACTCTTTTCACGATTTTTTTTCCGATATCTAAATCTTTAAGAATTTTATCTGAGTTAATACCACCAATTCCTTTCACATAACCAAACACTTCTATTCCGAATTGAGAAAGCAAAATCTTTATTACTGCGCCAGCAGCTACCCTTGCGGCCGTTTCCCGAGCGCTAGCCCGTTCCAATATATCCCGCGCATCCTTTTGATTGTATTTTATAACGCCTGCCAGGTCAGCATGGCCGGGACGGGGTTTCGTAACGGCTGGTAGCTCATCAATTTTATAATCACTATTTTTTACCATTAAACAAATGGGGCTTCCCAGAGATCTGTTATTTCTAATACCAGAAAGAATTTCTACACGGTCTTCCTCTATCTGCATTCTCCCGCCTCTACCCAACCCACCTTGCCTTCGCTTCATTTCTTTATTTAGGAGTGCTTCATCAATCAATACACCAGCGGGAAATCCCTCGATAATTGTGATTAGACATTTTCCATGAGATTCCCCTGCAGTTTTAAAATAAAGCATTCCTCATCTCCTAAACTGACAAGTTTATTATTTAATTGCCTAAAATAATTTAGTTGTGCTAGAATCGTAGAATTATATATTTAACACCGTAAAATAACAATGTAAAATTGAAGGCTTATGTATAAACTTTTTATTAGTTTACGCTATTTACGTAATAGAAAGATATCGTTTTTTGCTGTAGCTGGAGTTGCTGTAGGAGTAATGACATTGATCGTTGTTCTTTCGGTAATGAATGGATTCGACCGGGAACTCCGCAATAGAATAAGAGGAACGCTAGCACATATTATTGTTTCAAAAGGTAGCATGTATGGACTTGAAAATTATAAACAAGTCGTTGAAAAAATAAAAACTTTTGACCATGTCATCGCCTGTGCACCCTACATCGAGGGTCCGGCACTTATTAAGTTGAGGGGGAGAAAGGAATTTGTCTATTTCAAAGGAATAGACCCAAACGCAGAGGCTCGTGTAAGCGATTTTGAGTCGTATATTGCCCCATTTGGAAATCAACCCGGCGATTTATTAAAGACACATGGAGAAAAGAACACTGCAAGCGCCTTTGGGGGTACTGAACTTTTAAGGACAGGATCGGGAGAGCCCGAAAAATCTCCTCAAAGTTTTATTCAAAATGGAGAACAAATCGTATTGGTTACCCTTAAAGAATGGGACAAAATCAGCGTAAAACCATTTATTATTACAGGAAAATTTAAATCAGGAATGTATGATTTTGATAAAAATTATATATATATTCCCCTTGCCACAGCTCAAGAACTTGTGGGATCAAAAGAAGAAAATGCCATCACTGGAATTAGCGTAAAATTAGATAATTATCGCTATGCTAACGAAATACGAGATAAACTGCAAATGGTATTAGGTTTTGAGTATTATGTCCAAACCTGGGAAGATGCAAGAAAAACCTTTTTAACAGCAGTAATGATGGAAAGACGTGTAATGGCATTTATTTTATTTTTTATTGTTGTGGTAGCTGGATTTAATATTCTTGCCATTCTAACAATGATTGTCCTTGAAAAATCTAAAGATATTGGTATCTTGAAAGCTTTAGGAGCAACTACGCAAGGTATTATGTCTATATTTCTTTTAAATGGACTGCTCATTAGCAGCATCGGTACCTGTATTGGTGTTGCTATTGGCTTATTTGTCATCTTTAGGATAAATTGGTTAGAGAAATTCTTATATGCTATCTCTGGTTGGAGACCGTTTCCACCAGAAGTATATTATTTTAACCAGATACCCACGGAAGTAAATGCCCTTAGTATAGTACTCATTGCAGGTGTTGCTATATTGAGTGGCGTAATATTTAGTATTTATCCTTCTTTACGAGCTGCGCGGCTTGACCCGGTGGAGACACTACGCTATGAGTAATCTCTTCGCGTCTGTTTTCATGAAATCTATTGACAGCCTACAAAATGGCTGTTAGCATTATTTTTTTATTCAGTATCATTTTTATCTTGCAGAAATACCTGTGAGAAATTGCCTTGCAAAATAGAAAAGGTATAAATAATTTTCTTACAATGATTACCCTTGGTAAATGGGGTAATTCGCTATTATCTATTACCGGCAGATATTTTTATTGCAAAACACTTATCTTATTTTATAAGAATTACAACCGTGGTAAATTATTACGATATTCTCGAAGTACATCATGAAGTAAGTGAAGAAGAAATTAAACGCTCATTTCGAACACTTATCAAAAAATATCATCCAGATATTCATGGTCAAAATAAACTGTGGGCAGAATCAAAGACTAAGACTATTATTCAGGCGTATAAGATTCTGTCTAATTCAACGGACCGAGAGCAATATGACAGGCTATACAAGCATCACCTGCAAACCTACAAGACAACGCGGATCTATAAAAAAGAGGAAAAAAATTCAAAAACTGATACAAGTATCCGGACGCAGGCGCACACTATCTTTGTCGACCTTTTAAACGGCCGTATGCAGAATGCAGTTGAAAGATATGAACATCTCTCAGAAGAATATGTCAATGTAGATTTTCTTTTGCATTTAAATCACCGGGATTATATTGACTGCAAATTCTTATTAGCTGAAGCTTATGAGAAATCAGGAAAATATGAAATCTGTATTGAATTTTATGAATTTATACTTGAACAAGGAAGAAACAGCACGCATCGTCATCATTTGCTTGCTGAAATTAAAGAACGAATCAGGAATATCTATTGTCGTAAACTCGCAAAATGTGCACCTCCAGAAAAAGCATTGATTATTTACGAAAAGGTTCTAAAACTCAAGCTATACAAGAACGAGAATGCCTTTATTTACAAAAAAATGGCTGAATGCTATATCAAATTAAAAGAATATGAAAATGCTTTAAAACACCTTAATATTGCCCTATCGTTAAAACCTAACCTTCAAGGTGCAAATAAACTTAAAACAAAACTGAAACAACATAACCCAAACTTTGCTATGTAATATATTATGAGTAACCATCCTCTGCTTACTACTCAAATCTCAGAACTTAAATTGCACAGCCGTGGTAAGGTGCGTGATATTTACGAAATTAATGACTGTTTGTTAATCGTCACCACAGATCGCATCTCGGCCTTTGATGTAGTTCTTTCAGATGGTATCCCATTCAAAGGAAAGGTACTCACAGGCCTTTCTGAATTCTGGTTTAACTATACTTCTGATTGCATTGAAAACCACCTTATAACTACCCAATTCGAGAAAATGGGCAGCGACATCATCGCACAATATAAAAATATTCTGCAAGGCCGCTCCATGCTGGTAAAGAAAGTTAAGGTCTTTCCGGTAGAATGTATAATTCGCGGCTATTTAGCAGGTTCTGGCTGGAAGGAGTATCAAAACACCCAATCAATTTGTGGAATAAAATTGCCTCCGGGACTTAAAGAGTCGGATAAGCTTCCAGAACCCATCTTTACCCCTTCAAGCAAAGCAACAACAGGACATGATGAAAATATCCCTTTTTTAAGGGTTGTAGATTTGATTGGTAAAAAGCAAGCCGAAGAATTGAAGGATAAAAGCATGGAGGTTTATCTTAAGGCAAACCGCTATGCAACAAGCAGAGGTATTATCATCTGCGATACCAAATTTGAATGGGGTATTACACAGGATAACAGGACGATTCTTATTGATGAGGTACTCACTCCTGATTCTTCGCGCTTCTGGCCATTAGAAGGCTATAAACCTGGAAAACCACAACCATCCTATGATAAACAATTTATCCGGGATTATCTCGAAAACCTCCAATGGAACAAGAAACCGCCAGCGCCAACACTTCCTCCGGATATTATCCAAAAAACTTCAGAAAAATATCTCAGCGCTTATAAGGCGCTTACGGGTAAAGTTCTTACTTAAAATACCTTCGTCATAAAGGCAGCAAAAATGATACAAAATCCAAATGATGTAGATAACTATCTCGATATTGCAAGAGAGGCCGCTCTCCAGGCTGGTATTATCTTAAAGGAACACTTTGGGAAGTTGTGCCCCTCCATGATCGATGAAAAAGCCAAGAATGATTTTGTAACTGACGTAGATAAGAGGTCTGAAGAGCTTATTAAAACTATTATTAAATCTCATTTTAACGATCATGATTTTCTTGCAGAAGAGTCATCAGCAGAAGGATATTCCCGTTCCTCCCCTTTCTTATGGATTATAGATCCACTGGATGGCACTTCAAACTATATCCATGGCCTTCCGAGTTTCGCCATCTCTATTGCTCTGGAAATTGAAGGAGAATTAACGGTTGGACTTATTTACGAACCCTTGAGAGAAATTATCTATTCTGCCATTAAAAAACGGGGGGCTTTTAAAAATAACAAACGTATGAATATCTCCCATCCCAAAATCTTACATAATTCCCTGATTGCAACGGGTTTTCCTTTTCGGATAAAGGATTTTATAGACGCTTACCTTAAATCGTTTAGAGAGTTATTTATGCATGCTTCCGGCATCAGAAGAGGTGGTTCTGCTTGTCTTGATCTTGCATACACAGCGGAGGGCATCTTTGGTGGTTTCTTCGAATGTGCTTTATCACCATGGGACATGGCAGCGGGAGCCCTTTTGGTCGAAGAGGCAGGTGGTATGGTTACAGATTTTAATGGAAGTAATCAGTATCTAAAAACTGGTAACATCATCGCCGCTAATAAAGGTGCTCACAATGATATGCTAAAGATTATCCAAAAAACCTTTAAGAATTCATAAACCATTTTCATAAGACCATCATTCCCTTACTATCTAATCAGCAAGAACGGAAATTGATCCATAATCTTAAAGAATTAAACATTCTCCTGGACCATCCCATAGCAGGAATAGTACAATAACTGTTAACGATGCCTTGTCACACCTGTTTTTTGGCAATACATATTAACAGGACAAAAGCTGCATTTGGGAGAGATTGGTACGCAGATGTTTTGGCCAAATGTAACAAGAAGATCATTGATGATAAGCCAATATTCTTTCGGAAGTTTTTCACGAAGCGCAAATTCGGTTTCCTTCGGGTTTTTTGTTTTAACATACCCCCATCGGTTGGTAATCCGATGAACATGGGTATCCACACAAATACCAGGTTTTTTATACCCCAAGGTTACTACTAAATTCGCAGTCTTACGTCCTACTCCACTCAATTTCAATAACTCATCAATTTCGTCTGGCACTTTACCTCTGTATGTTTTTACCAACTCCTTGCAAATCTCTTTAATATTCTTTGCCTTTACCCGATAGAACCCTACAGGATAGATAAGCTTCTCTAGTCTCTCCATGGAAATCTCTGCCATATCTTCAGGGGTATTAACCACAGCAAAAAGCCGATGAGAGGCCTCATGAGTAGTCTTGTCCTTTGTCCTAAGGCTTAAAATACATGAGATCAAGACATGAAATGGAGTTCGTTCTTTAGAAATGATTGTAACAACCGGTACGTTAAACTTTATGTTTTCCCGCTCAATAAGCTTCAGCACAGTGTCAATATCAAACATAAATCAAACTCTCAATAAAAGCGGCAACATGTAAGGTAAATCTTACACGTTGCCGCTTAATTTTTTAAGCTAATGGGGTGTGTTTTCACATAACTTTATCAGCTATTCATAAATTGTATCCTGTTTTAATTGCAATTATGATTTTTTGCTGTCAGCAAAGAGTTTATCGTAGACAAAACCTGCCACAATCCCTCCTAATATTGGACCGATCCACCATACATAATGATGAGTAAACTGGCCTGAAGCAATAGCCGGACCAAAGACACGGGCGGGATTCATTGCACCGCCACTAATTATACCACCAATCATTGCTCCAAAGAGTATTACTAATCCTATGGCTACTCCTGCAAATCCAGCAGAAGCCCTTTTGTCCACAAGTGTCCCATAAATAGTAAATATCAAAAGGAAACTGATAATGAATTCCATGAGTATTCCGCGCGCGATAGAAACTCCTGGCGCTAACATACATGTTCCTAAATATACGGTTTTGGCTGCATCGGGAAAAAGGGTTTTTAGTGCAAGTCCTGCTAATGTTGCGCCAGCTATTTGGGAGATTATATACATGATTGCAGTATTGGGATCCATCCTTTTCGTAATCCAGAAGGATATAGTAACAGCAGGATTAACATGAGAACCAGAAACGTAACTCGTGGTATAAATAATGGCAGTTACTACCACACCAAATGCTATAGAAATACCTAAAAGACCCAGTCCTTGCCCACCTGCCTGCCTTAAATAAAAATCGGCGCATACAGAACCAGCCGCAATAAATACCAATGCAAATGTTCCAACTAGCTCGGCTATATACTTTTTGTACGCATTCATTCTTTTTCTCCCGTATATTTAACTAAAATTTCTTTTCAGACTTAGCAAGAACATAATAATTTATTGAAATTATTTACAACTACTTAAGATCTTATTCACAAAATATCATATACCATCCGATCTATACTTGCCTACTCCTTTTTTTAAAATATATCTTCAATATCTTTTAAAGTATTTCCTCTCAGAAATTTGCAAGTTTACTTAACCATAAAGAAGATATAAATTTGTAACAAGCTAACACAATCAAATAATACTGTCAAGTAAAAAGACTCTAGAAGTCAGGGTTATTTTTAATACCAGATTTAGCATTTTTTAAATACGATATACTCCTTATTTTGTTAACTGTAGACTATCTATTACATACTTTTATTTTAACCAAACTACTCTATCTAATTACCTACAGGTATTTCTTTACCGCAGTAATTATATTTGATAAGCGCAGTAAATATACTGCAACTTATAGAGATTATGGTAATATGTCGATATTCTTTCTGATTTTATTGTTTTTATAAATATAATTATACCAAGCAGTTAAAGAATTAATTATAAATTAGGTTTATTATTACAGTAAGGCACTGTTTTTGTTAAGTAATCTAGGGAAAAGATCACAAAGTTTATAGAAAGAATTTTTTCGTCATTGTATTTACTGCACTATGTATTATTTTTCTGACTTCTCCAGGAGATTTGTAGTGAAAATAAAAGAAATGCTACCTACTTTAGTAACTATGGGAAATATAGTATGTGGGTTTATTTCGATCTTGTGCATTGTGAACCAGAGATTTGAAATAGCAGCATGGTTGATTATAACAGCTATGGCATTAGACGCCTTCGATGGAAGATTAGCGCGCATGATGAAAAGTACGAGCAAGACAGGCGCCCAGTTAGATTCTATGGCAGATTTAGTAACTTTTGGTATTGCACCTGCCATACTTATGATACAAATATGCATTGATTACACTCATATCATACTATGGAGTATTGGATTATTTTTTATGATGTGTACCGCTTTCCGATTAGCAAGATTTAACGCTCAAAAAGACGAAGGGGTAAATGTACCGAGGCATTTCTTCGCTGGATTGCCCAGCACACTTTCAGGGGGAACGGTTGCACAACTTATTATTCTCGATCATTTTATACAAACGAGATTTGGAACAGATATTGTTATAACACTTTTACCCTTTGTAACTTTCGCACTTGGTATATTTATGGTTAGTAAAATTCCCTTTTTTAATATCACGGGTAAGATTGGCATTAAACAGGGTATTTTGACTGTGGTGTTAGAGTTTTCTGCAGCAATCTTATTTTTCGTGATTACCCCTGAACTAGCATTATCTACGACATTGAGCTGCTATTTAATAATTTGTGCAATGTATGGCGTGGTAAAAGGCAAGCAACTCAGAAGAAATGAATACTCAACCACATAGCGATCCATTATTCAATGATATATACAGGAGTCGGAAATTAATTTTAAACAAAATTCTCTCATATGATATGCACAATTTTATCTCCTTTCACAATCTCCCCGATAATTGTTCCCGTTTCTTTTGAAATATTAAGATCACGTAAGACAGATTCCGCTTCCGATTTGGATACAATTAGCACCATACCAATACCCATATTAAATACATGAAACATTTCTTCGTCTTTAATCTTACCTAAATCTTGTATGATACTAAATATCTTTGGAACACTCCATTTAGCTTTTTCCAGCTTAACAGCACAACCATCAGGCAAGATACGAGGTATGTTTTCCAAAAGTCCACCACCGGTAATATGCGCCATGCCTTTTATAATCTTTTTTGTCTTATGTTTATCTAAAATCTTCAGAATGGGCTCCACATAAATCTTAGTCGGCGTCAGCAATTCTTCTCCCAACGTTGTCTTTAATCCATATTTAGTAAGCTTTTGGGTTATCTTCATCTTCGCCTTATCAAAAAAAACTTTTCTTGCAAGAGAGAATCCATTGCTATGGATACCACTTGAGCTCAAACCAATAACTACATCTCCCGGTTTTATTGTTTTGCCATCGATAATTCGATCCTTTTCAACAACGCCTACTACAAAGCCTGCAATATCATATTCTCCTTCATGATAGAAACCCGGCATTTCTGGGGTTTCACCACCGATAAGTGCACAACCTGCCTGACGGCACCCCTCTACAATACCATCTAATACCTCATGTAAAACCTTCGGTACAATCCTGCTGCTAGCCAAATAGTCTAGCAAAAAAAGCGGTTCCGCCCCCAAAACCACAATATCATTAACACACATAGCAACAAGGTCAATTCCAATGGTACTGTGTTTCTTCATCATAAAGGCGATTTTCAGTTTCGTGCCTACACCGTCTGTCGAGGAGACAAGCACTGGCTGACGATATTTTTTAGTGCGTGAATTTAAAGCAAACAAACCACCAAATCCATCAGGGTTTTCAATTACCTGCGAACGAAAGGTCGTTCGCATTTTCGTATAGATATCTGTCGTAAATTGACCTTTTGTATTAATATCAACACCTGCATCTTTATAGGTAAGTCCTTTTATATTTTTTGCCATAAACTATCCATATCGCATGAAATCTTAAACAATTTCTTGCTCAAATCCTTATTTTATAGTAAGTTAAAAAGTTTTATATCGTAATAGCAATTTGAAAGTCACAGAAAACTGGTGAGATAATCTACAATCCAAACACATTCTTTAAATTCCCAAAACTTCCCGGTACAAGCATGCCCTCTATACACTGATATTCTCCTCTCTGTCCTTTGTATCTCTGCAATGTAATTCATCTTTCCATGTCGGCCTTATCATTTCTCTATGGTTGTTACAAAATCCCCAGTACATTCCATAGATATAAGCAAACTCGCGAAATACAGGCAGGATTGCCAGTAACGATAGTGTTTTAAAAAATTCACGATCACCATTTCTTAACATCACAATCATACCAAATGGAATGAAAAAGATAGTTAATGTACTTAATAAAATAAAAAAAATTGAGCCAGGCACCAAATACACATTTATTCCGTAAGGTATCGTTACCAAAAATGCCAAAAGGCTCATAAAAAGCGCCATAAATAGCAAAGGACGCAGCCATAATCTTATATTATAGAGAACTTGTTTTTTAAATTTAAGACCCATTGCATATCCCCAATAAAACTTCCTTCTCCAAACATCTGCCCATGTATCGGGATATGTGGTGTTTACCCTATTATCAGGATCATACATAACCTTGCCTATCTCCTTCAATTTCCAGCCCAATTCGGAATCCTCACTCCACCAGGAACTCTCATTAAAACCGCCTGAATTGAGTAGTGCGCTTCTGTGGATAGCTGAATTTACACCGGATAGTTTATTAGGAATAACTGATTTTTTAAACATCCCATTCAGTATTTGGTCTAAGATACTCGTTGCATTCGCTAACGGTTTCTCCTTATTACGGGCTTGATAAGCGCCCCCTACCGCAACGACGCCTTGCTGTTTAAAACATGATTCAAACCTTTGTAACCAGTTAGGAGGCACAACAGTATCTGCATCTGTTGTAACAATAATATCACCTGTAGACCTTTGTAACCCTGAATTCAGGGCAGCAGCCCTTCCTCCATTACTTTCCCTCCGTACTAAAATAATACCCCTGTTTAAAAATTTCTCAATAGTCTGAACGGTAAGATCAGTTGAGGCATCATCAATAACAATAATCTCCTTATTATCAGGAAGTACAATAAGGGAGTTTAAACAAGAAGCGATAGATTGCTCCTCATTGTAAGCAGGAACAAGGATAGAAAATTTCATGAGATACATTTTTGTCTCTAAAAAAGCTTTCTAAGCATAGCTTTCAAAGAATCGAGAGAACCTAACCGCCGCACATTTTTTAACATAAAGCGCGGTGTTAGAAAAAATTTGAAGTTAGCGCGACGTACAGCCTTTTCAAGGTCTGTCTTACTAAGATGAGAATAGGTAATATTAGCTTCTTTTGCCACATTAACAGGTCTATAATCACCATACACAAATAATTTATTCTCCTTGGCAATTTGATAAAATTCTGTACCAGGAAACGGATTTGCAATGTTATACATCACCTGATCTACCTTCAATCGCTTCACTTCTTCCATATTCTTTTGAATAGTAGCCGGTGTCTCCATTGGTGACGCACCAAACATGATATTGATTTTGGCCGATATACCATATCTTTTTACCAGTTTAATAGCCTCTTCATTCTTTCTCACATCGATATCTTTTTTTATATAGTCTAATATTTCCTGATTAAAGGATTCAACACCAAGATCGATAAACTTGCAATGAGCTGATGCCATGGCGCTCACGATCGCCTCATTCAGATGATCTGATCTCGCAGAACAGCCCCACACAATACCCAGATCTTGTATCCCTTCACAAATCTTAATTGTCCGCTCTTCACCCCACACAAACTGGTCATCCTGGACATTCACAGCCTTGTAACCTTGTGATTTTAGCAGCTTAAATTCCTCAATAATATGTTCAGGGGATCTCTTTCTTACCGGTGGTTTTCTGTCTGCATGGTGTTTATATTCGAGTTCCCTTGAGAAACTCAGGGAAGATGGAACACAGTAAATACATCGATACGAACACCCCCTTGAGGTACAAACAGCCGTAAATGGACGCTCCCCCAATTTGGGATTATAGTAAATATCCCTCTCTTCCAGAAGATGTCTGGCTGGAAAAGGTAATACATCCAAATCTTCTATCGGTTCTCTATTCGTATTATGAGCAATTTCAGTATTGTTTTTGAAGGATATACTTTTTATACCTTCAATACCCGATTTGGTCTCAAGCGCTCTTGCCAGTTCAAGCATTGTATGTTCAGGCTCACCCCTGACTACATAGGTGTTTGCATCTACGACAAATTCTGCAGGTCTGTCAGAGGGTGCAGGGCCAAAAAAAATAACCGGTATATCTCCTCGTATATCGCGAATATCCCTGAGCGCCTGAATATCCGTTTTTTGAGATAGATTAACAGCATAGAAGCAATATATATCGCTTAAATCTTCCTTCAAAAAATTCAGAAAATATTTTCGATCCCATTTCTTAACAGTACTCTCAACATATCTGATCTTATAACCTTCCTTTTCCAATACAGCAGCAGCACTGAGAAGGAAAATATTCGGGACGTAATAGAGCAGATAGGCACATCCCGAAACCCGTTCAGGAATCTTTCCATCAATAGGGGGTGGTATGAGAAAAGTAATCTTCATGGTCTAATCGTAAAAATGTTTCTCCATAACAAACCAGCAACCATCTAATCGCTTAGCTATTCATCCATATCAATTATGAATGGTTTTAATTTACATGCCTCAACCTCAATGCATCGCACTTACCACATACCTCGTCCTGATGCTTGCGAAAGTAGCGCATATTCTCACTATGCCATATCTCATTAATATTTTGTTTTACTATATTACCTACTTCATATCGCGGCAGATCGCAGCATGGAGTTATCTTACCATCAATAGTAATATACAAGTAGTCGTACGGTTTTGGACAGTACTTATCAAACCGATACATTATGGGACGTAATTGTTTATAGAGCAATCGAAGCAAACCATTGCTGAAAGCTGCATAGTTGTTATCGATCTGTAATCCATATTTTCTGGCTATTTCATCAACCTCTTCATAGATTTCTAATTCCTCTTTTACATGAGGCCTTTTGAAGCTTTGCATACCAAAAGGTATATTCAATCGTACCAGAAATACACGATCAACTCCTATCTCCGCAGCAAATTTAACCGTCTTCAGGCATTGTTGTTTGTTATGCATAGTTATTTGCACCGTGACAAACGGTTTTTTCCTGGTATTCCGTAATCGGACAAGTAACTCTATATTCTTTTGCACAATCTTATTATAGGGATGGCATTCTCCTGTTTCATTATATTCCTCCACACTATCTAAGGAAATAGTTAATTTGTCCAGCGCTATCCCGATAAATTTTTCTATAAAGGAGGCCAGCAGCAAACCATTCGTTGTCACACCAACGCTATGTCCTTTACCTTTTGTATAAACAATCATATTTATCAACTCCGGATGTAGTAAGGGCTCGCCCCATCCAGTAAGAGTAAGGTTGTAATGGTGAAAATTATTTTGCGTTAAACGATCGATAATTTTTGTAAAGAGGTCAAATGAAATGTCTTTTTCTGGCAGATGAAAGGATTCTCTGGGGCACATACCACACGTGTAATTACATCGGTTGGTAATCTCAATCTGGATACGTTCTGGTTTTTGAGGAATACTATAAAAAATTCTGCCGAAGATGCCTTTTATGAGGTAGAAACTGTTTGCAAACATATCAATTAGTTTTACTAATTTCTCTTACAACTTCCCTTTCGATGAGTTTCTTCGTATTCTCTTCTATGAGAGTAGGATATCTGCTCGTAAAACAAGCATTACAGAAGCGCTCTTGAAACTGTGTTGTACAGCTCATCATTGCATCTACACTCAAATAGCTCAAGCTCTCCACATTTAAAAACTTCCGTATCTCCTCTATCGTATGATGTGCAGCAATAAGCTCACCTTTATGTTGGAAATCAATCCCGTAATAACAGGGATAACGATGAGGAGGGCAGCTAATCTTCAGGTGAATTTCCTTCGCTCCTGCCCTTCGCAACAACCCGATTCGGGATTTCGATGTTGTTCCTCTTACAATAGAATCATCAATAACGATGACCCGTTTCCCTTCTACAGTCTCTTTTAAAGGATTTAACTTGAGTTCTACTACACGGTGTCTTCGTTCCTGTTCCGGCAATATGAACGTCCTGCCTACGTAATGATTACGGATAAATCCACGATCGATAGGTATCCCGGAGGCATGAGAATACCCGATTGCAGCAGAATTTCCTCCTTCAGGGACAGAAATTACTACATCGGCATCTACCGGGGACTCTTCCGCAAGTTTAGCTCCTAATCTTTTACGAAATAAATGTACACTCTCTCCATAGATCTTGCTATCAGGTCTGGAAAAGTAGATAAGTTCAAAAATGCAAAAGGCAGGCTTAATTTGTCTTTGGGGGCAATAATATTCACTCCGAATTCCATCCTTGCTAACATAGACCGCTTCCCCTGGGTTAATATCACGAATATATTCGGCGCCTACCTGATCCAGGGCACAAGTTTCAGAGGCCATTACATAACCATGATTTAATTTTCCGAGGGCTAAAGGCTTAAAACCGTGAGGGTCGCGAACCCCTACCATCTCATCCGGCGTTAAAAATAGAAGTGAAAAAGAACCGTGCAATTGGCATAACACCGTCGATAAGCTCTTTTGCATCATATGTAACGGTTTTGCCATAAGATGAACAATTACTTCTGTATCAGAGGTTGTATGGAATATGGAACCATTGGCCTCAAATTCTTCGCGTAATCTTTTTGCATTGGTTAATTGTCCGTTGTGGGCAACGGCAACTTTTCCTTTGTAGTAATCAACTAATAATGGTTGTGCGTTACCAATGTTATTAGAACCAATTGTTGAATATCGAACATGACCTATAGCAACAGGATTTTTTAAGGATTTGAGCATATCTGGCTTGATAGCTTCACTTACCAAACCCATCCCTTTATGACAAACAATATCTTTCCCATTTGTTGAAGCAATTCCAGCGCTTTCTTCTCCACGGTGTTGCAGGGAATACAAACCATAATAAACTCTCTCGGCAGCGTCTTCGCATCCATAAACTCCAATTAAACCGCAATGATCTTTTGCGTCTGACATTTCTCTATAACCTATCCTTCTTTAATAAATATTTAAGAATTATCATGATAATCCTTGTATCTATTTTCGTTTAAAACTACAATAAAAAGAAGATAATTACCCAATATCCAGCAGGATCTATGAACTTATCACTATCCCTCCATCCCCTTATCGTGTAAAGAGGGATAGTTTCCGACCTATTTGCAGAATGATTACTAAAACACATACATTTTTCTTACAAGATTATTTGAGACGAAAAAACCCATCGTGTGGAAATTTATCACCTGCTTCATACCAACTATAAAGTTCGGCATCACATTTTTATGCCCTTTTGTGATTTACAGGCTCATATAAGATTTGTTTTAATAATATTTGGCAGGAAAAATAACTACAACAATTATATCAAACATTACATGAGAGTCAATACAATAATCAATGAACAAGCAACCAATAAAAACGACAATTAAACAAGATTCTTTGAAAGATTTTTCAGACATAAAGCTCTATGTCATAATAAGTTCTAACCTTGTCAAAAAACCTGTATTAACAACGTTGGAGGATGTTATCCAAGGCGGCGCAGATGCAGTACAATTACGGGAAAAGACAATGTCTGATAGCACATTTCTTACTTTAGCCAGGGAGTTTAAGAAAATAACCTCCCAATCGAAAACCCTTTTTATTGTAAATGATCGGGCGGAGATTGCAAAAAAAGCAGATGCAGATGGATTGCATGTTGGTCAATCTGATATAAATATCCCCACTGCACGCAAGATTATTGGGTATAACAAAATAGTAGGGATCTCTACCCATACTATTGTTCAGGCACGAGAGGCGCAAAGGGAAGGCGCAGATTATATAAGCGTTGGGCCTGTTTTTTACACGGTAACAAAAGATTATGAACCTCCTGTAGGTCTGGATTATTTAAAACAGGTAAAACGGGAAATTACTATTCCCTTTGTTGCTATTGGCGGCATTAATCTTGAAAATATCTATGATATATTAAACGCTGGAGGATCATGCCTTACAATTTGTTCTGCAATTATTTGCAGTGATACTATTATCCAGACAACACGATCCTTTAAAACACAACTCATTCAACACTCATTATCTCTTAAGGGCAAACATTTATAGAAAAAAGTTAAGAACAAATTTACTGACAAATACAGCTCTTTTTGTTTATCATAATACTTTAATGGTATTTGAAAATATTTTCTGTTATTATTAAAATATCTGTTTGCTCAATTGTATAAGCTATAAAATTTTTGAATTATAGTGATCAACGACTGAAACCGAACAGGAAGAGAGATCATGGTTATGGTAAGTACCTGACCACAAATTTTTGTACAGTTATCTTTGCATATAGGGGTTTTCAGTATGCAAAGATTTATGTTCAGGTACTTATAAGGTATCTTTCTTTCTCAATCCCGAAGGGATGTCATGATTATAGCAGAAACGGAAAAAAGGTTTTCAACCCCGAAGGGGTGACATGAGAAACCTGCGTTCCGGTGTCATCCCTTCGGGATTTGATTTCATGGTAATTGCTTATCTATAACCATGTCACCCCTTCGGGGTTATTTATTCGTAGGTTTTCATGGTGTTCTGAGATACGCGGTATGTTCGGTTTCATCCATGGAGTACTATAAGTAGTCATCTAAATCTAAATTATGGAATGGATAATAGTAATTATATTGCTTTTTTTTAACGGTGTACTTTCATGTATAGAAATGGCATTTGCTTCTACCAACGTCCCGCTTTTAAGAGATATGGCTTTTAAAGGTAATAAAACTGCTAAAATATTCCTTGATTTAAGAGCACGCCCGGAAAGGACCTTTGCCGTTATCCAGATAGGTATCACCCTGATTGGGGCTTTATCTGCAGCGCTTGGAGGCGGCAAAGTAATAAAATCTATTCTGCCATATATGAAGAGCTTTTTAGGGATTTCCGGAACAACGGCTGAATTTGTTGGAATTGTACTTTTCGTTATCCCATTCACCTTTTTTTCCGTTATTATCGGCGAGTTGATACCGAAAGCTATCGCAATCCGTTACCCCGAAGAGGTATCTTTGGCTTCTAGCCGGCTCTTAACGATTATGACAAAGATTGCAACACCTGTTGTCCATATCCTGGAGCAATCAACAGTAAAATTTCTTTCGCTCGTAGGTATCAACTCGTTCCTTTCTTCGGAAGAAGGAGCGGGGGTATCAGAACTTTCTTTAAGATCTCTGCACTCATTTCACAGAGATTACATTTTGAATTTATTTACTTTACGCTTTAAGAAAGCATCAGAAGCCATGCTTCCCTTTTCTCGGGTAACAACGGTTCGAAACTCTATGGGCAAGGAAGAAATATTAAAAATTATTATTGATTGCGGACACACAAGACTGCCCGTCATATCAGACGAAATCGAGCCCCAGGTAATTGGTATTCTTCACACAAAGGAATTTATCGCTATGATGGATACCAAAACAGAATTCTCTTTAACCAGCTTGCTCCGTAAACCTTACTTTGTGAATCTGAATGAATCCATTCTCAAAATGCTTAAGGATTTCCAGGGAAATCGGATTCATATGGCCATCGTACATCAAGACAATCAAATTATGGGCATTGTAACATTGGAGGATATTGTAGAAGAAGTCTTAGGTGAAATTTATGACGAAGATGACGATGGAAGAGTGAAAAAAGATTGGAAACAAAGGGTTAGCACGAGAAGGAACCAAACGAAAGGTTAGTATCCTCTTCAGAATATGTGTCACCATCAATATGTTATTCTTAATAATAAATTACCGTGTAATATCTGACAAACCAAGCTAGACTATACATTTAGGGTAGGGACTGAACCCTGGAAATGGACTTGTTCTTTGGCTCTTTTGTAAACAACCATACCCAGAAGAAATGCAAGGACACAAATAAATCCGTGAACGTGAATCTTCTGGCCTGTCCAGTGATACTGCAGCCGTACGGTTAGGTGAAAAGGATTTTTCAGATTTTTAAAGACATATTCCACCGTATGTTGTCCCCAATACGGTTAGTAATTACAAGTTGTCCGAGAATGTGGTTAATAAATCGGACAGCCTGTAAAAATTACTCCGTCATAATTATCACGTTCCTGTTTAATACGAGTATCAACAACAAAAATCTTATTGGGCCTTCAGGTAACAGATTTTTTTTGATCATAGAAAACTTCTTTTTCCCCTTATTTTATACTATAGTATAGTCAATTTACGGCTTATTTTTACCCACGCACTTACCTGAAGACCCAATTCATTATTTATAGTTACATTTTGTTTTGCTATTAAGTTAAACACGGACAAACAAAGTTTGTCCATGCCACCCGTTAATATTGAAATTTTTATATATAGTCAAATAAATATAATTTTAGAAATGTAAGCGCCAGAATAGGGCTTAAAATCAAGGGATTCTACAAAAACTTTTCGAAAAATAGATTTTTTTGACTATAATTAATTAATACCAATTTGCTTTCAAACAATAAATATATTATGAAATATCTATGCTATATCTGGCAGGATTCCATTGGGCTATCTTTTAAGATGTGAAAGCGAATTAGTATAAGTTGCCTTTGGCATCATATGGTTTGTGAATGCCATTGTAGAGACAGGTTTCAAACCTGTCTCTACGGTATCTCGAGGAAAGGGTAACGGCTCTTCCCTATAAAAATACCTTGTCACGAAACAGAGTTTCGTGACAATTATATTCCCAAACAGAGTTTGTGAACAATTGGATAGACAGTATCTTCAGAAATGAATCTGGACCTACGAGGTAATTCTGATTTATCTTTATCTTCCTTTCCCATGGCTGTTCTCTTATTCTGCAACCTCCTTGTGTTATCGGCCCCAATGGTAATGTCTATACGTGAGGTAAGTACGTACCGTATTCATTTTGTAGTAGTTGTCACAGAAATGAAATGAATAATGGTAATACCCGTATCTACTCCAGGATTCTTTTTCATAATAGCTGTTCATACCCCACCTTACTGCTGTATAAGAGTCCCCAGGATCATTGAATACAATATAAGAGGCTTGTTTGCCTCTGCTGAGGCTTCGGAGGTGGAGGTGCAGAGACGGTCCCTCTGCCTGACCATAGTATTGAACAAACTATCCTGCATTGCACAACCAAGGGTGAGAAACAGAAGAGATAGCGCTAAAGAAATTATGATGGATAATTTTCTCATATTGTCTCCTCTAAAAAGAAAGCTGAATGGATACCATTGAAACCCTCTCAATGCTATAGGCAACAAACTAACCATTTTATGAGTATTATCACCATGAAAATTAATGGGAAAAGCGTCTGAGAAGTTACCTTTTCATTGGGAATGGACATTGAAAATAGGCTGATGCAAGCCCCAGTGAGGAGAAAAATCGATAAAACCCATCTGACATATCGGTGTACACCTCCTTTGACACCGCCGGTTATAATCTCTATGGTAATACCGATAGGTAATGCTGCTAATCCCAGAATAGAACCCCAGCCAGCCCACCAAATACCGGCAAATACAAGCAGCGATTTCCGCTCTCCAAGTATACCCAACAGGAGAAATACGAAAGAAAGAACCGAAAGCAATGCAAATGATATCAAACAGATAATGTATAATTTACTATAAGATTTCACAGTATTTCCCACTGTTTTTACATGAGCCATTGTATTCACCGTCCTTTTTTATGGTCAATTGTTATTCTATAAATTCAACACTATCAGATGAAGCCTCTCTTGTACCATTAATCAACCGTTTTGATAGCTCGGAAGCTGCGTCCATACCAATCTCTTTGATAAATTTTTTCAAGGCAGTATCGTCACGAAATTTCTGGTCAAGGATAGTTGTTAAAAAATTTAGGCCAAACTCGATCCCGTATGCACTCTTCTTATCGAGATTCTTTAACTTTTCACCAAATTTAGTTTCAAATGCCTTGTCATAAAGATTTCCCTCCATCCATCGCTTTGCATAACCTGCTGCTAAGATTGCCAAGCTATTCAGTATTTTCTGGTTTATCATATAAGGTCCTTTCATTACATACTACGAGATTACCATTATTCATGGACAAACGATTAAAAACAAGCAATACCATTTCTAAAAACAGAAAAGAAGTTTTCAACTTCAATATCTCTTTCACATGTAGTCACTATACCCTTTGTTGTAACAGTAAAGGAAGGAATGGACATAGCGCCACAGAAGCTGGTAACAAGCCTTCGATGATTAGCCGCCGAGGTTCTTATCTCTATTCCAAGCTTTTGCCCCAGTTCTTTCGCCTGAATGTAGTAATCGACAAACTCATCCTGTCGTGGCTCTGAGATATTGTGTGTATTCACAGTTGCCCTGCCAAGGGGGACAAGGGGTTCGAACACTAAATGATATTGATTCCCAAACTCTCTGGAGAAGAACTCCACAATCTCTGGCATCTTCTTCACGCTATGGTTTGAGATAGTAGCACGAATAGCAAAAGACCTGACATTCTTTATAAAAAACAAAGCCGAATCCCTCACTACCGGGTAACTCTCTTTACCCGATAGTGAAGGTCGGTGGTAATTTTGTATTTCAGGCGATCCATCAAGAGAAAGCAAGACACTATGCACATGCTCAGCGACAAAGAGCCTTTTATTCGGCCCATAATACCCATTGGTTGTCATAGACAGATGCACGGATACACCGTACTGGATTTCCGACTCTTTTATGCGCCGGATGCACGAAGTGAATAATTCCCAATTCGTCGTGGGCTCCCCTCCAACGGCAAAGGAAATATTGATACCCTTCAGATTGTCTTTCCGTGCGGTTTCAAAGGCATAATGAATGGTCTTATATAAAAGCTCAACAGGCATCTCTTCCCTCTTCCCCGCATTGGCATGGCAGTAAAGACAGCCGAGGGTACAATCCTTTGTCAATCCAATGGCCAGGTGGAAGAATTTCGATTTTCTCTGATGCATGGGAAATGGTTTTATTGCATCTTTTAGTGATCTCTCTAATAACAATACAACCGCACGTACACCTTTATCAGTTACACCTTGAGAAAGCCCATTCTCACTTATTCGAAGAGCAAATCTATCACGTATCTTTAATAACGTCCTGAGGGTAGGTGCATAAAGGAGGAAATCACTATTCATCCCTGGTATTAGGAAAATATCATGTCCGTTGAACTGAATACATTTCTTAATTTCCATAGTATTTTTTCTCCTATAGTTGGGTTTTGTAATGTAAAGATAAAGGTCTTCTGATGTCTTTTTGTATAGAATTTTAGGCAGGTTTCAGGGTGGCACGGACAAACTCGTTTGTCCATGCTTAACGTAACGCAGAGAAATCTCAAATTGACAGGGGTTGTCCAAAAAGCATTTATCTCTGCAACTAAAGAAGGGCGAATACAAGATTCGCCCCTACCTATGTTATAGATGCATTAATTTTAGAACTTTTTAGACAACTCCATGTATGGCCGTAAAAAAGTTGCTAAAGGCCTTATTAACTCCGTAGACTTGCCGGAACTGTCAATGAGAACTTACAAAGAACGTGACCCGGCAAGCCCAGAGTTTGCTTACGAGTTGTTATTGGATAAGGCAACCACAACACTTCTCGTAAGCAATACAGGTGCAGCCGTAACGTGGACAACCGTCGGCATCGTTTACTATCAGGTTCTCTTCAAACGTCAACGCTGCACTTGCAAGAATCTCAGGAGATTCATCACTGCATACAAACTGGTCTGGCATGATTTCATCCATTTTCATCACCCCCTTTCTCATAATAGTAATCTTTTTGCTATTGTCACTGTTTAACGGGTAAAAACATCTAACGTAATATAAGCAACAGAATCACCATTGTCGTAAGTCCAATGTATACCGTGAGAAGAAAGAGCCAAGGCTGCTGAATTATAGTACCCCAAAATGAATAATTCATAAACAACGTTGTGGAATTTCAACACGAACAAATAATCCCTGTTGAAGACATACAGGGACATGGTTTGTCCGTGCCACCTGTATAAAAATCACTTTTGTGAGCATCTTGTGGTAGAGCATAATTTTAAGGTTCTGTAGTGTCTTACAAAAAATATTTTGACATTTTCAGTAAAGATATTTTCTGTAGTGGCAAGGCGCGCCTTGCCACTATCATCTCTTCCGACTCGTTCGGGTTAGGTTGGATTGAGGTACGAGACTTAACATCGAATACTATAATCAGTCCAATAAAGAGGGCATTGAAACTAAAATTTTCACCAAAATAATTAAACAAAAAAAGCCAGGGAATAATCCCTGGCCTTTTAGAGGAAAGACTCATCTTGATGTATTATTTTATTTCAATATCTCATCACCATACAAAATTACCATTTCGTTAATGGAGTGCTATTTGACCAAAGCCAAATGATACAGACTTTCCGGTATGGATATATTCCGCAAGAAGGAGAAAGGGGATAAATGGCTCTAAATCACCGCAATAGCGTATAGAGCCAGAGAATCCACCAATTTTCATCCGTTGTTCTTTTCTGGTAGAATATCTTTCATAATCGTCCCAGATGAGGTCATTCTTTGCTACCGTTATCCCTTTTGCATCCTCGATAAGTTGCTTATAGTCAATGGACAGTTTTACCTCATTACAATGGAAATAAAGGAGTGTTGAAAGTCGCCTGAGTATGGAACGGAAAAGGACGTGGAATTCAAGTTCTCTCATCACCACTTTACTATCATATTCAAATCTGCCTGGCGTTATGAAACGGACTTCAACAGATCGTGTGTTTTGCCATTGTTGCTTATCAAACCCTCGCCTGTTAACAATACTAGCAAATGATACCTGAGATCCTTTTCCCGAAAATCTCTTTTCTCTACCGGAGAAAACCACTGTTTCACTATCATTATCCACAGTAACCACGTTCTCAACGAGATATTTTTGTCTCTCCTTTCCCATACCCATCATACCCAGACGTTCGAAGGCAAATATACAGTAAGGGAGGTAATCAATAGCCTTGCCAATAAGGATGAGATGCAATTCAAGTATATCTTCAATTCCGTACACATTTCTTGAATCATCAGGAAGTTCAATGATAAACGGGTGGGTAACGTTGGTATTGAGACGAAGCACCTCTGCGTTGTCGGGAACGGGTGTTTCGAAGATATATGAGTACACACATTGAAGTCGCTGCGGGCAATAGTTTTGATTGCAGATATTTTCAGGACAAACGGCATGAAGCAACGCCTTGCCAAAACCGCCACGGAAAGGTGCGCCTCTGAACTTAGGTAGGGTAATCCTGTTTACCGGTCTTAGTCTGAAGGTATATTTTGAGAGGAGTGCAAGATTCAGCAGTTCTAAAGTTGCTACATCCATTGTTTACGCATATTAGATTTATTTATAGTTATGTAACCAATCTAAAGTGTTCCTTATATCAGATAAATTCTTTTCATTGAGGAATTTGGTTAGCCTTCTGATTAATTCTTTCAAAGGAAGATAATCAGTTACCAATATCCCGTTGTGTGGTAATCCCTGTTTATAATATTCCCTTTGTAAATTAACAAAATGTTTAATATTTCTTGTAAGAATGATACGGTTATGCTCTATTGCGTACTTTAACTGTTCTTTATCTGTCTTACCTCTCATGTTTACTTCGTGGGTGCTAATTGCATCAAACCTCTTGCTCCTTAAGGCAACAGCAACGCGATCCGAAAGATCTTCATCTCTATAAAGTCTTATCTTCTCCAATTTTCGCCCTTTGTCTTTTCCTTCCAATACTCTTCTTTATTCTCATGTATAATCTTATCTATCTCCTTTTTATGGTCATAATAATACGATAAGGCATCGTAAACCTGAGCATGGGTAATATGGGGATACATTGTTATCATCTCATCCACAGAATGTCCCGCCCTCTCCATTTCAACGATCAAGCTAACGCTAATTCTTGTCCCAACAATAACAGGTTCACCACCACATACACCTTACCTTTTTCTCGATATATGGGTGCTTTAGTTTCCTCATTTCTTTTATTGTATTTGGCATTTTTCACCTCCAGCTTTTTTCTTAGGTAAGACTTGTCGTATAACGCTAGATCAATTAAATACATTTTACTTATTTGATTTTTGTTAATTCACGAGAATTTGGCTCCAGCCATGATGGTAACAGTTCGCCTGTTGCTTTGTGGTAAACAGTTTCCGGGGCGACATCCACATCCCCTGGCCAGCATAACACACCTATAGCATCCAACAGATGAAACCGAACAGAATGTGTGGAAAGTTGAGTCTTTGGCTCATAGGTAAGTGTATGAAATGGAGGGGATTCTTAACATGTCATTGCGAGGGTAGTGTCCGAAGCAATCCCTTGAATATTTTAGAAGAGATTGCTTCGGAAAATACCCTCGCAATGACAGACAGGGTAATCCTTCTTCAGTTGATGATATGTTCGGTTTCATCATTTGGATACTATAAATCATGGCTCATTTTATTTGGTTTCAATATGTACCGTCCGGTTTCATCTATTTTATACTATAATTCAGGGTAAATGTATGCTTGTTTGAAGTATTCCATATTTTCCGTTTTCAAATCGCCAGGTTATGAGACAGCAGTATATAATAAATTGGCTACCGTTGTTTTTCATCCGGCGTAGGGGCGTATTGCAATACGCCCCTACAACAAACATTGAAATTCCTATACATTTAGAGCCTATCCGAAAACCATGGAATGAAAGGAGAGACAGGTTTCAAACGTCTCTACAAAGGAATAACAACCAGGTTTTTCGGATAGGCTCTAAATTAAACTGACGGCATACTATTTAAAAACCATAACAAAATTCATCTTAATTACTGCTTTCTATCAACTACTTTTAAAATGTCATCAATGATCATCGCTGTTTCACCATCGGTTGGCCTACTTCGTTCGTCGTCTTTTTTATTCACATTAACCCATCGAATGTGCTCAAAACTAATCTTGGCATTAGAAAGAATTCCCTTAACTATTTTATATTGTTTGCAAATTTCTATAACCCCCTCATTTTTCCGTTTTTCAGTGGGGTATTTGATTATATCACCATTCGTATTCTTTTGTGATGGCGTTTCCTCGAGTGAAACATCGAATATATCTTCATTGCTTTCAATATAGACGTCGAAGATATAATTTTCTTTTTCAAATCCTTCGGCAGGCAGGATAAAAACAGAATTGTATGCATTGCTCTTATCAAAATGCCAGTTCTGAATTAATTTGAAAACTAT
>SULG01000048.1 GCA_005524015.1 Candidatus Jettenia ecosi | reverse complement strand
CTAAACAAAGAAAGGAGGATGATATTCAGAAGAGTAAAATGAAGGGTAAAAATTTTTTGTCGTTTTCTCTCGTATTGGGGATATTGCTACTTGTTTAATCTGCAATATTTGCTCACTCCGTTTGAACATGTGTAGGGTTGGCTTGCATACCAGATGAAAGCAGCCGCAATAGCTGCGATATGAATAGTGCTGTATTCAAGCACAGAGGGGATAAAGTTGGCAGGATTTTGGGACAATGCAATATCGTTAATCCCACAGATTTTAGTAATACTGCTCTCTGGAATATCGTAATTCAGATGGCAGCCAGTGAAATAGCGATGAGAATCAAGTGATTATTAAGTTAAGACAAGAGATTGTTCTGGACCAGTTATTACGAAAGATAGAGATTGATAGTATTTTTTATAAACCTTAATACTATAATGAAAAGGGGATTATATGAGATTTAGAGTAAAAATGCGTTACCTGTCATGGGGCTTTTTGTTGTTTACAATTTTTTGTGCTCATACACTTTATTCACATACTGTTATGGCCCATGACAAATCAAAATTTGGAGTCCTTATTGTCGGACATGGTTATGTCAGTCAAGATACTAAGTTCTTTGCCCTTGTGGATGAGGTGCAGAAACGCTTACCAAAATACCATGTGGACAGTGGCCTCCATATGGTAATGGATATGAGTACCCATTTAATGTGGCAGACAGAGGATGAGGCTATTCGACGCCTTGAGGCAGATGGAGTAAAAAAGGTTATTGTCGTTCCTTTTTACCTGAATACGAATTCCAGTACAGTTCAGGCCATTAAGTGGAGTATAGGTTGTAAAGTTGAGGATGATTCAAGTAAATCTGACTATCTTGGTGAAATTATCGATAGTCCGGGAGCCTATGATCCTCAAAATGATTTAAACATACATATGGGTGGTGTACATAGAAGGTTTAGCAGCTTCAGCGATATGAAATATATTGCGACCAATGCAGTTGATTACCATCCGGACATTTCCAACGTACTTTTGGAGCGTGCTCAGGAGTTTAGCTCAGATCCGGATAACGAAGTAATCATCTTGGTTGGTCATGGAGATGGAGATGATACGATAGAGCAGGAATACCGTGAAAATGTACTGGCAAGGTATGCGAGTGATATTGAGGGTATGGGTGGTTTTTATGATGTACAGTATGGTACGATCCGTGAAGACTGGTGCGATAAAAGAGTTGCGGCTGTTCAGGAAATCAGGGATAAGATCATTAATGCAGTTAACGAAGGCCGTAGGGTGATATGGGTTCCGGTCCGTATCGCCAGTTGGAGTAATGCCCATAGTCAGGAATGGGACCCATCTGATTGTAAAAAATTAGGAACGAAAGATTTATTCGATGCAGGTATGTACACCAGAGCAAATTTTATACTTTATGATTCTGCATCATTAGCCGATTGGGTTGTTTCTATGGTCAGAGATGCTAAAAAAAATAATCAATATGTAGATTGTTCTGAATAGTCCATTGAGAAAGGAGAAATTTTACATGGTTAATAAGAAAATCTTTATTGCATCTATCAGTTCTTTACTGCTCGGTATATCGGCCCTTGTGTCCCCGGTGAAGGGTGACATGCCTGATGCCGGTTCTGCCCCTGCTCCATATCCGAAAGCTGCCGTTTTTAATCACCAATATGAATTTCTTGGTAAAGCGCCCCATGTTGATGATGGTATTGTATTCAAGCCGAGTCCCGCCAATTGGAAGAAGGGAAGGAAGGTATCCGTTTTGTGGAGCCTTACAAAGACCGAAATGCGAAAGTTTTATAAACAGGGTGTATATTTTAGACTCTACATCGATTGGAATCACGATGGTGATTGGGATGATGCAGGGGAAATGGTGATAGACTCACATAAGGGCAAGAGCAAAATTGATAAGAGACGGAATAAATTCAGGGAAAAGTTTGTTGTGCCATGTCATACCCAGAATAGTCCCTTCTGGGCAAGAGCTTGGGTTTCATACGGATATCCTTCGCCAGCCTTCGGTAATATTTCCACTTCGTTTGGTGAGATTGAGGATTATAATCTGATCCCTTGTGAAAATAACGCTATTATTATATCTCGGAAAAATTAATGGTAATGGCAGAATACTTCTCCATAGGGAGAGTTCTTGAATCTTTATCATTATACAGATTCGGCGAATTATAATGAACCCTCATGTGGCAGGAGTTGGTAAGTTTATGAGTAGAGTCTGGATGGCGAACATCCAGACTCACTCTTATTCCAGATGTGAATAAAATTATGCCTACTCATTGGCTTTTTGTAGAGACAGGTTTCAAGCCTGTCTCTCCTATAGCAGAGACTCAAAGCAGATAAAATCTCATGGTATGGTAAAATATTTCTTTGGTTTTACTTGTTCTGTGCACTTACAGTACAGCAGGCTAAGGAATCTCACTATAGTGAGATCAAATTGTTAATCATTAACCTTTAAGGAAATTATATGAAAAAATGTCTAATCGGTATTTGTGTTTCTCTGTTTGTGGTTAGTTTTAGTAATGTACACCAGGCCTTTGCCCATTATATGACAAATTTTAATGGAACTATTAAGATTGAAGGATTAAACGAAACAATTCATAAGAAGGTAACCGGGCAAGTAACGATTGATCAATGGGGACACGATGATTCTGGCGGTAATTTCGAAGAAGCACTCTTCGATTTTAAATTTAAGGCAGGAACTACAGAATGTGGTGACCCTCTTAAGAAGAAAACAGTGAGAGTAAGTTCCTATAGAGAAAACAAATACAAGGTAACAAGTAAAAATTTTCCGTTGGATTTAAGTGAAGATGGGATGGCTATCGTCATTGAAAGGATTTTGAATAAATATAGTAAGGTTGTTCAGGAATCATTAGAACTGGATGAATGTGTTACTCTGATGGATGATCATGGTACTACCAGTAGTGGTAAAATAGTAACTTTTGCTAATGCACATATTTCAGATGGTAAAGCAATTATTAAAACCATGTACGTGAAAGTAAAATTTCAAATAAAACCTAAGCTAAGCACTTTTGATGAAGGCTATCTGAATAAGAAGGAATATCCGTTAATCATATCTGGTACATTGACAATACCTCGTGAGGGTCATACTCATTAGAGATTTCCCATATTGAAAAAGTATGACAAAAAGCATCTGTTTTTCGAAAATGTATGAACGAAAATACTCTTTCCTCTGTGACTGGTAGGCCAGAAGGGTAAGAAAGCCTATAGCCAGGTGTGTTAGCCCATATGCATCAAGCTATGATTAATACCAATGAAAAGAGAGTATCTTCCTATGAACAATGGATCGCTTTTAACAAAAAATCAGTGAAAAATGCAAAATATGCAATGAAAAATGAAAAATTCACTGTGCACTTTGCATGGTACAATTTGCATGTTTCACTTCCGACTTGTTAGCTTGTAGGAGCTTGTTCCCAAACAGAGTTTGGGAACAAGTCGGGTAAGCCGGGTAGCGGTTAGCTTGATGCATATGGGGTTTATCCGTGCCTGTTTGAATACACACAGGGATAGGGAAGAGAAAACACTGACAAGCAGAGTTTATCTGTGCCACCCAAAACGGGCTGAGCAATTCTCGTTGTTCTTATATGGTAAGTACCTGAACATAATATTTGCATACTGAAAACCCCTGTATACAAAGATACAGGTACAAAAATTTGTGGTCAGGTACTTACCATGAAGATGATCTCTATTTCAAGCCCGAAGGGCTGTCATGATTATAGATAATGAATTACCGCAAAATCAATAACCCTGAAGGGGTGAAATACTTATCAGAAAACAACGGCAAATTCCCAGGCAATGACCGGTATACACGGGTTTTCCATGCCACCCCTTCGGGGTTATGAGACAAAAACACCTTGATACTCTGTCACGCCGTTTCTTTGGATTCTGTCTTCTGAATTCTCTATTCTGTTGACAAAGAGAATGTACAAAAATTTGTGGTCAGGTACTTATCCACATTCCGCATCTATTTATAAGTCTTTGTTTATTAATAAGTTACAAAAATGCAAATTTGGCAGTTAAAAATTTAAGTTTAGTAATATCAGTATACGCTATTTTTCGATGCAAACCCTTGTTCTTTATGGTTACATTCGAAGCTGTTTTCCATGAGTATCTTTGCGGTAAGGCTTTTTTATTTTCAGGAATATCGGTAAGGAAATTTTATGGAGGTTGTAATGTATGTTGTTACTGTATAGGGCTTGTTTTCCGTATAGTTTTAGTATGGTATTTCAGAAAAAGGGATTAATAACCGACCGGCTAAAGTACAGTTATTAACCCCCGGGACCAGAACAAGGAGGTTTTTCGCCTCTTTGCCAGGCCTTAGTAAAAATTATAAATACTTGAGAGTGCTATGTCAATAAAAACCGTAAACAAGCTTTTTGATAAGCAAGTTATATTCCCTGCAAAACAAACCGTAGTTTAATCTATGGAAAATAGTGCGATAGGGGTATATTCTTCGGTTCTCTTACCAGAGAATTATAACCTGAACATGGTGATTTTTTAATTTTATGTTGACATTTTTCCGGTTTTTTTATATTAATTGAATCTGAGTCTCAGTTTATTGAAAGAGATTGAACAAATTATTTGTAAAAGGAAATTATTTCTGTTACTATTCTTACCATTATGAATACAAACCGAAAAAGATTGTCAGCTGCTACATCTCTTGTTCTCGTATTGTTATGTATGACTCTCTGGATTACTATTCCTACAGGGTGTGCTTCGAGGGGTGGGTTGAGAAGTATGTCCGCAATCTCACGCTATTTTGATAAGGATGTAAATACCGTATGGGATGCGGCAATGCAGGTGATTGAGGGTGTTCGTGTTAAAACCGTAGACAAAGAAAAGGGTATTATAAAAACTCAATGGGTGAAGGGTTGGTCAAGAAGAAGAACTACCGGGGTACTCCTGGAAGGACAATGGCAAGAACGCTATCGCCTGACTATAAAAGTAAGCGGCGAACAAAATAAGACGTACGTTTCCGTAAATACTCAGATTGAAGAGAAACCGCCGGGTGGCAGTGGCGCATATCGATGGAGCCGCGTTCCGTCTGACGGTGTCATTGAACAAGAATTCTTGAAGAAACTGGAAAATATCCTTGCTAACCAGTAAGCGCTACACCATTTCATCCAGCAAGTCAATACCTTTCATTATTGTGCTTTCCCACAGATAAGAGGATAAAGAAATTCATGAAAAAAGTGATTTTTTCCGGGAAAACCTCGGGCTTACAAAAGCCGATTGCATGCAATGGAATTTTTTGTATAAAGAAAAATGTTAGATCAATCAATAAAACTCATAGATAAGAGAATAAAACGTTCTGTTTTTGTATTTCTATTATTATTGTTACCCATCGTCTCTCTGTTTTTTAATGCTCAGAAAGTACATGCGAGCACAGAGTCTGAAGAGAGTTTCCAACTTCAGACGTATCTTACAGAAGCACAGGCGCTTGCCCTTGTTTTTTCTGAGTGTGATGAGATTGTAACTGATGAATTTATCATGACGCCTGAAGAAAAATGCGGTCTTGAAAAACAACTTGCAAGAAGGCTTTATGAAGATGGATTTAAGGCTTATATTGGTAAGAATAAAGGTGTTATCCAGGGATATGCAATTATTACCGAAGAGGTTGGCAAATTTCATCCCTTTACCTTTATTGTCGGTGTAAAACCAAATGGGAAGATTAATAATGTAGCTGTTCTTGTTTACCGTGAGAGCCGTGGTGGAGATGTTGCAAGGAAACGGTTCCTTTATCAATTTATTGGAAAATCAATCAAGAATCCGATCCGGTTAAATAAGGATATCATCAATATTACCGGCGCCACCATGTCTGTGCAGTGCATGTGTGCAGGTGTAAGAAAGGTACTCGTTGTTATTCATGAATATTATCTCAGTGGTAAAAGAGATGTGAGTCATATAAGGCCTAAAGATATTGGTGCGGTAATATCAGAAAAAGAGAGATCCTCTGAAGAATCAAGCAGGTCTCAACATACAAAGAAGAAAGGAAATGCCGATGAGAAGAAGGGACAAAGTCTTGAAAAAAGTACACTAGCTCATGATGATGGAAAAGATGTATCTTCCGAGAGGAAACTCCTGAAACAGACCCGTATGATTATGGGTACTTTTGCAGAGATATCTGTTTATTCCAATGATGAAAAAATTGCCGGCAAGGCAATTGATGCGGCTCTGGATGAAATGGAACGTATGGATCGCATTATGAGCAATTATAAAGAAGATAGCGAGCTTTCCCTGCTCAATAAAAAGGCAGCAAAATCATCTGTACCCTGCGATAAAGAACTTCTCGATGTGATTAAGATATCGCAATACTATAGTGAACTGAGTGGAGGTGCTTTTGACATTACCGTTTCTCCGATTGTTGCTCTTTGGGGATTTTTTGATGAAAAGGGGCGCATCCCATCGGATAAAGAGATAGAGGATATTTTACCTGCCGTATCTTATAAGAATATTGTAATAGATGATAAAAGGGCAGAATCAAAAAATCTCTGCACCATATCCTATAAAAATGATCAGACTCAAATTGATCTGGGCGGTATCGGGAAGGGATATGCTGTAGACAAGGCAATGGAAATTATGAAAAAATTTGATATTGATAATGCCTGTGTTAATCTTGGCGGGAATATTTCTGTACTTGGCGCCCCGGCCGGTAAAAATGTATGGAAGGTCGGTGTGCAGCATCCACGGGATAGTAATGAAATTCTCGGCTATCTGGAACTCAAAAATGAGGCCACTGCAACATCCGGAGATTATGAACGGTTCTTTGAGATACAGGGAAAACGATATTCACATATCATAGATCCGAGGACGGGAAAACCGGTAAGCGGTGTGATGGCAACGACAATTATTGCTCCTACGGGCACAGAGGTTGATGCGTTATCCACCAGTGTGTTTGTTTTAGGGCCTGAAAAAGGTTTAAAATTGATTGATAAGATCCCCGGCGCCGGCGCCTTAATCATGTATGAGGGGAAGGATGGGAAAATTATGGTAGATATGACGATGGGTTTTAAAGAGAAATTCAGGAAAATTAAGAGCGAAGGAGAAGGGAATGTTAGGTGGCATGTGGTCGCTTCCGGTCAGTAATAAGATCTTTTTCACATTTTTCCTGTTTATTATTGCTATAGCCGTTGGAATTGGCTTCTTGAATTATTATGAGAGAACGGGTTTTTCCCCGGTAAAGACAATACGCTACTATTGTGGGGATGAAGAGGAAGAGTTTGATATGTCTGCATCTATGGAGGAAAACCAGTCTAAGATGGAGGAAGGTTTATTCTTTGCAAAATCCTATCGGGAACTTTTAGAAGTAACTCATACCCATATCTTTTCAATACCTATCGTAGTATTTATTCTTTCCCGTATCATGGCAATGACGCATACCCGTGAAGGGTTAAAGATTACCATATATAGTGTTTCCTTTCTCGGCATTCTGTTGAATCTGGTAGCTCCATGGCTTATCAGGTATGTATGCCACCACTTTGTGATTACCTTTATCATTTCTAATGTCCTCCTTACGCTAAGCTTTGGAGCCTATATCTTTATTCCTCTCTGCGAAATGTGGTTGAAAAGAGGCCATGGCAGTTTAGCTAAGTAAAGAAGAAGTTACAATTGGTAAAGGATGGATTAAGCGAAGCGAATACACCAAAGGGATAAATTCTTTTTCTTTCCTTTCCAAAGGTTTTTACTGGGAAGATTCATGCAACATCCTCAAAAATCAATCACCATCTCTCGGTACTTGTGAAAACCTTTGGAATGTCAGATTAACCTCTTAGGGGAATCTTTCGTGGACTATTTATCCTTTTTTAGCTTTACGGAAGTATATGCACAATGTCGCAATGACGCAGAGCCATATCTGTACACCCACAATGTAATAAACAAATCCTTTTACAAGCTTGCCAACATACGGTTTTTTCACTTTCTCAGTGCTCTTTTTAAAAGGACTTTTAAATAAGGTTGAACTTATCTTTTTAAATGGATTCAGAAGACTTTTAAAGGAAAATGTATGTTTTTTAACCTTTATATAAGGAGATGTATGATCGGTATGGGTATCAACTTCCGTCGCAGATCTCGTTTCTGAAGGTAGCCTGGGTGGCTCTACCGCTGGCCTTATCTGTATTGGGCTTGTTTGCGGTATTATTGGAGGTCTTGATTCAACAACGGAATGAGGTCTCGGTTCCTGCGGTGTTTGTGGTGCGGGAGCCGCAGGCTTTACCACTACAGACCTTTCTTCTTTGACTTCTGGCGCTGGTGGCCTTGATTCAGCAACGCTTGTCCTTGGCGGGGTAGTTGTTTCAGAAGGTCTTGTTTCCGATGGTTTATATTCCGGACTGGGTCTTTCTTCCTCGTCCTCATCCTCATCCTGAGTCTCTTCTCTCCTGGGCGGTGGAGTAACCGGCTTTGCAACCTGAGGCGATGCGCCTCCTCCCATAGCCTGCATGCGTTCCTCAATCAATTTTTTGTATTTGAGAAGTTCTTGCTCCGCCTTGTCATTCATACCAAGTTTTTTATATGCCAGCCAAAGTCTCTGATAAGCTTCAACATATTCTGGCTTAATGCGGGTAACTTTGGTAAATTCCTTAATAGCATTATCGAACATGTTTTGCCGGAAATAGATACTTCCCATACCAAAATGTGCTTCAGCATGGTTCGGATTAAGCGTAACGACTTTCTTTAGTATTTCCATAGATTCATCCATTTTGCCCAGTTTATACATGTTGTACGCATCCAGGTAATACTTATTGGCCTCATCCTCTGGAGCAGCAAATATAGCCTGCGCGTGAAGCATGCCCATAAGGATAAAGATAGATAAAACTAATGATAAATATTTTCTCATACAAAAATTCTAACACGTTCTTACTGTTTATTCAAAAAAATTCTCTTACTTTTTCAGCTTTTCATAAGAATCCAATGCCTTTTTAGCCTCGTCTTCCATACCCTTCTTTCTATAAATTAAATACATCTCCTGATAGACATCGATAAGATCAGGATTGATAGTTAATGCCGTTTGTAACTCTGAGAGCGCCTCGTCATATAAATCCTTTTTGTTATAGATTATTCCCAGAGCAGCATGAGCCTCTGCAAAGTGTGGGTTTTTTTGTAAGCCATCTTTCAAAAGGGCAATAGCATCATCGAGCTTACCTTGCTGTACATAGTGTCCTACTGTTTCAAAATAGGACATGGAATTGTGTAAACGTTTCAGGTATATAAGAAACCCAAATGAAATCATAAGAATCACAAGGGCAGCCCCGATAAGCAATATAAGCATCTGTCGTTTCACGTAAAAATACTCCTAACTTTATATATAAAATTTGTTATCATTCTTATTCTCAATTCCTGGAAGGGGATAGGGGCATATGCATCAAGCTAAGCGCTACCCGAATCCGACTTGTTCCCAAACTCTGTTTGGGAACATGCATGTCCGAGAAACTCTGTTTCCCGAATCAGGAAGTACCTGATCGTATGATCTCTCAGAACTATGGACTCTCGAAACAGAGTTTCCAGGCAATTGTGTTCCCAAACAGAGTTTGGGAACAAGCTACTACAAACCACAAGAACCATCATAGGCCAGAATGGCTAGAAGTCTCTAGCCAGGGACAAAGGCTCCCTGGATATAAAAATCCTTAGCTTGATGCATATGGGAGATAGGGGTGGGTAATGTTCCAGATTTCCCCAATTCGATCTATTCAACACAGCTTTGTGTAATTACGGACGAGCATAAGGTTTGCCTCTACCATAATACAGATCATGTATGTTCTATCAGCCGTATCCCTAAATCACAAAGTTGTTGTGTATCGACCTCCGATGGCGCATTTGTCATAAGGCAAGTAGCCTTCTGTGTCTTGGGAAATGCAATAACCTCCCGAATATCATCGAGCTGTAATAGTAACGTAACCATGCGATCTACACCTAAAGCAATTCCACCATGAGGTGGAGCGCCGTATTTGAGCGCATCAAGTAAGAACCCAAATTTTGCAGCAGCATTAACATCATCTATACCAAGTAAGCGGAAAACCCTTTTTTGCACTTCGGGGGTATGAATACGGATACTACCCCCTCCGAGTTCTACACCATTGAGCACTAAATCGTAAGCGCGGGCCTTAACTTCCAGGGGTTTTTCTTCCAGTATGGGAAGATCGTCAGGATAAGGCGAGGTAAACGGATGGTGAAGCGACTCATACCGCTTTAAATCCTCATTATAGTCGAATAATGGGAAATCTACAACCCATGAAAAATTAAATACACTCGTATTAATGAGTTTGTTTTTATGGCCGAGATGTAACCTGAGTTGTGCAAGTGATTGGGAAACTACTTTAGGCTTATCGGCAACAAAAAGAAGCAAATCCCCTTTCTTTGCATCCATCCGGCGTTGTATGTTTTCCTGATTTTCCAGGGGAAAGAATTTTGCTATCGATGAAGCCAAACCGTTCTCTTCCACCTTGAACCATGCGAGGCCCTTAGCTCCAAATTGACCAACAAAGGCAGTTAAATCATCAATATCCTTCCTTGAATAATTTCCACAACCAGTAGCATTAATGCCCCGAACTTGCCCGCCTGATTTGATCGTATCGAGAAATACCTTAAAATTTGAAGTCTGAGCAATATCAGATATATCCTTTATCTTCATATCAAAACGCAGATCAGGAGCATCACACCCGTAAGAGGTCATGGCCTCTTTGTAAGAAAGCCTGGCAAAAGGGGTCGGAACCTTTTTGCCGATAACCTTATCAAAAACGGTCGCAACAAGCCCTTCGATGATCCGGATAATATCATTTTCGTCAATAAAAGACATCTCCATATCCATTTGGGTAAATTCAGGCTGCCTCTGGGCACGGAGGTCTTCATCCCGGAAACATCGTACAATCTGGAAGTACCGGTCATAACCTGCTACCATAAGAATTTGTTTGAAGAGTTGAGGAGATTGGGGCAGCGCATAAAACTTTCCCAGATTAACCCTGCTGGGTACCAGATAATCCCTTGCTCCTTCCGGAGTGCTCTTCGTTAGTACGGGTGTCTCGATATCAACAAAATTCAGACGGTCGAGATATTCACGTATCGTCTGACATATCTTATGCCGGAAGATCAATCGCTTTTGCATGATAGAGCGCCGTAAATCCAGATAGCGGTACTTTAATCTTAATTCTAAAGATACATTACTCTCATCAGCAATTTCAAAGGGAGGAGTTTCGGATTTATTTAAAACCTCAAGGGTATCGGCATGGACCTCTATTTCTCCGGTATCCAGGTTAGGATTTGCGGTGCCAGTTGGTCGGGCAGAAACGCTTCCCTTTATAGCAATAACGTATTCTTGTCTTAACTGGCGGGCAATGTCGTAAAATTCGTTTCCTGTGTCTGGATTAAAAACTACCTGGGTAATGCCATAGCGATCCCGCAAATCAACAAAGATTAACCCTCCGTGATCCCGGATGCTGCTTACCCATCCAACCAGAATTACGACCGATTTTACATCTCCTATGCGTAATTGACCACAGGTATGTGTTCGCTTGAGTATTGACATGTATGGATTATCTCCTTGAAATGCAATAATGTGCCAGCTTTTATCCTGGATTATTTGCCACTAAAATGCAAAGACATGAGATGGCGATTGAAAAATATTTGAGACTACCGTGGATAATAAATAAAGAATTCTTCACGTTAATGTGATTGTTTGGCCAGTAACCACTGGAGGACTTCGTTTTGTTTGAGAGTAACTTCTTCGCCCGTTTCCATAGCTTTAACCTTAACATCGCCACGTGCCGATTCATCAGGACCCAGCATAATCACATATTTTATACCCATTTTATTTGCCATTCGCATCTGCGCCTTGGGGCTTCTCCCTTCATAATCAAAGTCAGCAGAAATATTGCCTTTCCTTAAGAGGTTCAGTAAAGAAAAGCATTGTTTTTTGGTTTCACCAATGGAAACAATATAGACAGAGGGAGATGTACCAGAAACTTCCTGATATATGGATTTATTTTTTGCCGCAATATTTTCAAGGGCCAGAATCGTTGCCTCCATACCGATAGCAAATCCAACTGAGCCGATTGAAGGGCCTCCGAGATCAGAGATCAAATTATCATATCTCCCTCCTGCACAGATTGCATCACGGGCGCCTAATGAAGAATGTGTGATCTCATAGACAGTTTTCGTATAGTAATCCAATCCCCGTACCAGGTGGGCATCAACAATATAGGGAATGCCAATTTCCAAAAGGGCTTCCCGTACTGCCTTTGCATGAATCTGACATTCCACGCACAAATAGTCATTAATAGAGGGCATGTGATAACTGATTGCCTTGCATTTTTCGTTTTTACAATCAAGGATGCGAAATACATTCCGGTTGAGACGTGACTGGCAGAGTTCACACAGTTCCTTCTCATGTCCGGATAGCTTTTCTTTCAGGATATTTCTAAAGACAGGTCTGCATTTCTCACAGCCAATGGAGTTAATCTTGACCTTATATCCTTTCAGACCGAGTCTGTCGAATATCCGGGTGGCCACGCTGATAGTTTCTACATCGAGTAAAGGATCTGTTGCGCCTACCGCTTCTATGCCCATCTGATGAAATTGGCGAAGTCTCCCGGCCTGAGGACGTTCCTTTCTGAATTGGGGGCCGATATAGTAGAATTTTTGAAATTTTTTTGTTTTGTGTAATTCACACTCTAAATATGCGCGCATAACAGGGGCTGTACTTTCCGGACGTAAGGTTATGCTCGAATCTTCACTATCGGCAAAGGTATACATCTCCTTCTCGACAATATCGGTTGCATCTCCAAGGCTTCTGATAAATAGGCGAGTATCTTCGAAGATGGGGGTGCGGATCTCGTAATATCCGCAGAGTTCGAACTCCTGCCGTCCGATATTTTCAAGCTTTTTCCATAAAGTCCATTTTTCTGGTAGTATATCTTCTGTACCCCGGGGAGCTTTAAAGATGTAATCCGTTTTCTTCTCCGTCTTTAGATCCATTGCGCCAATCCTATTGATTTATAGAAAGTCATAAATAAAGGTTTAATTATATCAATCAGGATACAATATGCAAGGGTTTTTAAGAGGCATGCTTAAGATGCAGGGCAAGGCTTTCGCCCTGCTTCCCGCCAGAATATATGCGCCGGGATAACAACCCTAAAGGGTTGCCCTACAGACAGGCATTCGACGACTTTAGCGATGTGTAGTGGCAAGGCGCGCCTTGCCACTACAGAATCATTTTGAAATTCTTATACATTAAACTTTTAATACAATCTTTCCGAAATTTTCCCTGTTCAGCATTCTTTGCTGTGCTGCAGCGGCATCTTTGAGCGGGAATACGGTATCGATAACAGGTCTTAACTTCCCAAGTTCTACAAGGTTCAATACATCAAAAAGCTCCTTTTTACTACCCATATAGCAGCCAAGAATAGTATGCTGTTTCATATATAAAAACCGGATATCTATCGTTGTGGTAGGGCCGCTTGTTGTCCCGCACACCACCATCCGCCCTCCCTTGGCAAGGCATTGCAAATTCTTTTCCCAGGTATCGGGACCAATATGCTCGAAAATAAGATCTACCCCCTTGTTATTAGTTACTGACCTTACTCTTTCTCCATAATCATCTTTCGAATAGTCTATAACCTCGTCAGCGCCTATCAGTTTTGCTTTTTCCAATTTTTCCTTCCCGCGGGCTGTGGTAATGACCCGGGCGCCAGCTACACGGGCTATCTGAATAGCAGCGCTGCCAATGCCACTGCCGGCAGCATGGATCAATACATTCTCTCCTGGTTTCAGTTGTCCCCGTGTAATAAGCATATGCCAGGCTGTTAAAAACACTAAAGGAATGGCTGCCCATTCCTCAAAGGAATATTTATCGGAAACAGGGATGATATTATCCACATGCGCCCTGGCAAATTCCGCATAACCTCCCTGTATTTGAAATCCCATTATCTTAAAACTACTACACATGCTGTCATTACCCGTAATACAATATACACACTTTCTGCAACGGACACCGGGGGCAATAAGTACCTTATCGCCTGGTCTGAACTTCTTGACCTCCATTCCTACCTCAGCAACCTCGCCGGCAATATCACTACCCGGGATATGTGGCATAGGGATCTCTGCCCCGGGCAAACCTTGTCTCACCCAGATATCCAGGTGATTCAGTGCGCACGCCTCTACCTTTACCAATACTTCATAGGGGGAAATCTTTGGTTTCTCCCTGTCGGTATAGGTTAATTTATCTACTCCACCATGTTCGTAAAAGACGACAGCCTTCATAACCCTCTCTCCTATACAAAATGTATTGAAAATTATGGTGTTTGCTTTAACCTTGTAAAACCACACCGATGTACTATAGCACAAAACCTCGCTTATTCAAGTATTAGTCTCTTAAGGAAGAGGGGAAATGCAAGATTTTGCGTCTCTCCGCACATAATTCTTTCTAGCTAATTTTCTTTACATCTTAAACAAAACTACTTCAATGAATGGGATTATAAAATGGTATAGGCATTCTCTCCGGATTTATCCATTGAATTATAGTAAAATTTTAGCAAAATATTGAAAAAGGTAAATTTTAGATTGCACAAATCGGCTAATTTAAGGACAATTAAAAAATTCGATTTAATTCGATCCTCCGTATTGTATCTCAGGAAAGAACAAATGTAGTATATGTTGGGTAATTAACATGGCAGAAATTATGAGAAAAACAGGAATAGATATTATTGGCGATACCACATGGGGCACTCACCTTTCTCTATTTTATCAAACCAGGGAAGATTTAATTGATATCTTAGTACCCTATTTTAAGGCTGGTCTGGAAAATAATGAATTTTGTATGTGGATTACATCAGAACCTCTTGCTGTAGAAGAGGCTAAGTCTGCAATGAAAAAAACACTCCCTGATTTTGAACACTATATAATAAAAAAACAAGCAGAAATCATTTCGTATAACGAATGGTATCTTAAAGATGGCATTTTCAACTTGCAGGAAGTTCTCAACGGCTTGGTTGATAAACTCAGTCAGGCCAAGACTAAAGGTTATGATGGTATGAGGATAACCGGCAATACTGCCTGGCTTGAAAAAAAGGATTGGAAAAGTTTCGCAGATTATGAGGAAGCGATAGATAATGTCCTTAGCTACTACCCGATGATGGCCATTTGTAGTTATTCTCTTGATAAGTGCCGGGCATATGAAATAATAGATGTAGTCCGCAACCATCAATTTGCCCTCATTAAACGTGAAGGTAAGTTAGAGCTTATTCAGAATATTGAGAAAAAACGGGTAAGAGAGGCGCTCCAAAAGTCTGAAGAGAAGTATCGTATTTTATATGAGACTATTAAGGACGGAATTGTAGCTACAGATATGGATGGTCACATACTTGAATGCAATGAGGCGTATGCAGGTATGCTTGGTTACTCTAAAGAAGAAATAAAAAATACAGCAAAATTTCCCTCCGAGAATCCATATCCTGTGTTGCGTATCGCTCAAGATGGCACCATTCTTTATGCTAATTCATCTGGTAAATTTTTTCTGCATGAATGGAACTGTGAGGTTGGCCAATGCATACCAGATTTCTTGTACCAATTTATTACCCGTGCTTTCCATACCAAAGCAATAAAAAAAGGGATCGAAATGAATCATGGAGACAGAATATTCTCTTTTACCATTGTGCCAGTAAAAGATACTCCTTATGTTAACTTGTATGGGGTAGACATCACCGAACGGAAACAGATGGAAGAGGGTCTCCGTAAGTTGTCTAATGCAGTTGAACAAAATCCATGCTCAATCATAATTACAAATACCGGAGGCAAAATAGAGTATGTCAATTCAAAATTTGTCCAATTAACAGGCTATACCTTTGATGAAGTAGTGGGGAAGAATCCCCGCATTTTAAAATCTGGCAAAACACCTATTGAAGTATATGAACAATTATGGTCTGTGATTACTTCCGGTAATGTATGGCATGGAGAATTTGTTAATAAGAAAAAAAATGGCGAACTCTACTGGGAATCGGCATCTGTTTCCCCAATAAAAAAAGCCGATGGAACCATTGCCCATTTCGTTGCAATTAAAGAAGATGTTACTGAACAGAAGCGATTTGAAAATGAACTGCGGAAGCAACGTGATCAACTTGAATATCTTACTGCCCAACTTACTGCTGCTAATAAGGAACTGGAAGCATTCTGCTATTCAGTATCGCATGATCTTCGCGCGCCGCTAAGAGGCATAGATGGATTTAGTAAAGCGTTAATGGAAGATTATGCCGATACACTGGACGAACAGGGAAAAAACTATCTTCATCGGATAAGGACAGCCAGCCAGCGCATGGGACAGCTTATCAACGATCTGTTGAATCTGTCTCGTATAACGCGGAGTGAAATGCGCCGGAAAGAGGTTGATCTCAGCGCTATGGTAAAAACGCTTGCTTTGGAACTTCGGGAAAAGCAGCCAGAGCGCCGCGTTGAATTTATTGTTGCTGATGAACTTATCGCTAATGGTGATCCGCAGTTACTCAGGATAGCGATGGAAAACCTCTTAAATAATGCATGGAAATTTACCAAAACATGTATGCATGCAAAAATAGAATTCGGCTTTACCCGGCGCAACGGCAGTCTTGTGTACTTTATCCGGGATAACGGCGCCGGTTTTGATATGGCATACATCGATAAGCTGTTTGCTGCGTTCCAGCGCCTGCATTCCTCAAGTGAATTTGAGGGCACAGGTATTGGATTAGCTACTGTTCAACGTATTATTCAGCGCCATGGTGGTAAAATCTGGGCAGAAGGCGAAGTGAATAAAGGAGCGACATTTTATTTTACCTTGCCATAACAGAAGCATCCAATGGGTGAAACCGAATAGAATTTGAAAAAAGTTGAGTCTTTGGCTGTATGCAAGTGTATGAAATGTATGGGATTCTTAACATGTCATTGCGAGGAGTGAAGCGACGAAGCAATCCCCCTTATCAAAGGGGGACAAAGGGGGTTGTCCATTCCAGTATCTCAAAAAGAGATTGCTTCGGACAAGACCCTCGCAATGACAAGCGGGGTAGTCTTTCCTCAGGTGAAGATATGTTCGATTTCATCCTTTGGTTACTATAGATACTTTTATGAGGACAAATCTGTGAACAATAAAATTATCTTGCTGGTAGAAGATAATCCGGATGATGTTGAACTTACACTCCGTGCACTGAAAAAGCACAATATTATGAATAAAGTAATGGTAGTAAACGACGGAGCTGAAGCGCTGGATTACCTCTTTCGTAACGGTAAATATGCTGATCATACCTCAAGCGGTCTGCCAGAGGTCATACTGCTTGATTTAAAATTACCAAAAGTAGATGGCCTGGAAGTATTGCGGCGTCTCCGCGCTCATGAACAGACAAAATTACTCCCGGTAATCATCCTTACTTCTTCAAGTGAGGAAAGGGATCTTATTGAGAGCTACAGGTTAGGCGCTAACAGTTATATTCAAAAGCCGGTTGATTTTAATCAATTCTCCGAAGCAGTACGGCAATTGGGAGTTTACTGGCTCCTCTTGAATAAATCTCCAAACCGATAAAAGAAAGCATAAAAATGAGGAAACCACTCCGCGTATTAATTATCGAAGACTCACTGGATGATACAGAACTCCTCCTCCGTGAATTGAGATGCGGTGGCTATAATCCGGTTTACGAGCGGGCCGAGACAGCCTCAGGCATGAAGATACTGCTTGAACAACAGGAATGGGATGTTGTCCTTTCCGATCACTCCATGCCGTTCTTTAGCGGGATTGGCGCGCTTACGCAGTTACAGCTCAGTGGGCTTGATCTGCCGTTTATCATTGTATCGGGCGCTATTGGAGAGGAGATAGCGGTAGCAGCCATGAGAGCAGGCGCTCATGATTACCTTATGAAGGATAATCTGGCGCGGCTTGTTCCTGCTATTGAACGGGAACTGAAAGAAGCCGGGGAACGAAGAAAGCGTAAAGAGGCAGAAGAGGCGCTTCGGAAAAGCGAAGCCAGTCTTGCCAATGCACAACGAATCGCCCATCTGGGAAATTGGCAATGGGATATAATAAAGAACAAAGTAGTCGGATCTGATGAATTCTATCGCATTTTTGGTAAAACCCGGCAAACATTCAATGGAACATATGAAACGCTTCTCAATTTTATTCATCCGGACGATAGAGTATTTGTTAAGAAATCTGTTAGCGAAGCGCTGGATGAGAAAAAATCTTATTGTGTTAACTTTCGTATTCTTTTACCAGACGGTTCGGTTCGTATTATACATACCGAGGCTGAAGTTGTTTTTGACAGCGCTGGTAAAGCAATTCAAATGAATGGAACAAATCAGGATATCACGGAATATAAACAAGCAGAGGAAGAGAAGGCAAAATTGAGAGAGCAGCTCTACCATGCCCAGAAGCTGGAATCTGTTGGCAAACTTGTAGGATGTATTGCCCATGATTTTAACAATATTCTCTCTGCAATAATCGGCTATGTAGAATTACTACAGAATAAGATGAAAAAATATGATTTATCAGAGGATGATTCATCAAAGAATTATACTGAAAGAATCCTTGCCATAGCAGAAAAGGCTATTCATTTAACCCAAAATCTCCTTATCTTCAGTAGAAAAGAGATAAATAATCCTAAACCGGTATATTTAAATACCATTATAAAACGAACTGAGAGCCTTCTTTCAAATCTCATTTGTGAAAATATTAAGCTCGATATCGTGCTTACCGATAAAAATTATACCATCATGGCAGATAGCGGTCAGATAGAACAAATTTTAATGAACCTTGCAACAAACGCACGGGATGCCATGCCGGACGGAGGGATTTTAACGATACGTACTGAAGTTGTAACATTAAACAATGCTTTTATACAAAATTATGGCTACGGCGAGATTGGGAAATACGCGCTTGTATCTATTTCAGATACAGGCATGGGTATGGATGAAGAGACTCAAAAAATGATTTTTGAGCCGTTTTTTACAACGAAAAAGCACGGAAAAGGCACAGGTCTTGGGCTTGCAATCGTATATGGAATTGTTACACAACACCAGGGTTACATACAGGTTGATAGTGCACGAGGAAAAGGCACAACATTCAAGATTTATTTACCCATAATTGAATCTGATGTTGAGGACATAATACCCCAGGATTTGCCGGCACCTGTAAAAGGTGTTGAAACGATACTGCTCGCAGAAGATAACATAGAAATCAGAAAAATCATTAAAATGGTATTCAGAGGATCTGGTTATAAAGTTATCGATGCCGTGAACGGAGAAGAAGCAGTAGATAAGTTTATGAAAAATAAAGACAATATCCGGCTTCTTGTCTTTGATGTTATGATGCCAAAAAAAAATGGGAAAGAGGCATACGATGAAATAAAGAAGATAATGCCCGGAATAAAGGTTCTTTTTATGAGCGGTTATCCAAAAGATGGCGCGAGTAATAAAATAATCCTGGAAGAAAGCTTACCGTTTATTTCAAAACCTGTTTCACCAACCGGACTTTTGAAAAAGGTGAGAGAAGTATTGGATACTTAGACTATCAATTTTATTTCATTGTTCTGTGCTTGTCACACTTCTGTGGCGTCACGCATCTGTGCCACGTCACATCTTCCGCCTGGAGGTATGCCCGTTATCGTACCCCGTGTTATAGCATCCAGCAGATTAAACCGAACAGCACATAATGAAACCAGACAAAGTGAGCCAGGATTTCATTACACCATCACGGACAAACAAGTTTATCCGTGCCACCCTATCTAAAATACTGTTCGGTTTCATCTATTAGGTACTATAGGTCTTTTAGCAAATTTTTTTGTTATAAGTTCTTGAATATCAATACCTGATTCTTTGCATTGTGCATTGTTGAATACTTCTATAAGCAACTTACTCCATTCTCTATAAACTTCTCACGCGCCATTTGGCAAGCATATTGCGTTATTATTTCTGATTAGTGATTGTTTCCTTTAGTATTGAGGTCTGCTACCGAAGATATTTCTCAAAATCTCTCCATGAGATTTTTATTTTCAAAGAAATTCTCAGAAGGGCAAAATGATTGAGCAAACAAAGAAGCTAAAAATTCTTATAGCCGGTGATGCGGAAATAACATTACGGTTTATGAGTTACATACTTACCCAGAATATTTACACCTTCTATATAGCCAGAAATGGATTTGAAGTACTGGAAAAAGTAAAAACTATTTCTCCAGACCTGATTTCCCTCGATAGCATGTTGCTCAGGATGGATGGTTATGAGACATGTAAAGGACTAAAAGAAGATCCATTAACAAAACACATTCCTGTCATTATGGTAACCTCCCCTGGCGATAAACATTCCACGAGCAAAGCCCTTGAGTGCGGCGCAAACGATGTTATCGCAAAGCCTATTGATCGTATGGAACTTATGGTAAGGGTAAAAAATCTTCTGAGAATAAAAGAGCTTGAAGATTTTCTTAGATGGCATAATGAATTTTTTGAAGAAGAGGTCAATAAAAGGACATCACCACTCATACTTACCAACAGACAATTAGAAGAATCTGAGAAGAAGATAAAAGAAGGATACATTGAAACAATCCATCGGCTAACGATCATTGCCGAATATAAGGACGAAACCACTGCTTCCCATATAAAGAGGGTATGTCATTATTGCGCAACTCTGGAAAAGGGACTCGGCGGTTCCCGGGAGGATATTGAAACGATCTTTTACGCAAGCCCCATGCATGATATAGGTAAGGTTGGCATTCCGGCAGAAATTCTCCTGAAACCTTCAGGGCTTAACCCGGAAGAGTTTGCTTTGATGAAAACTCATACAACAATAGGCAGCAAGATTCTTCAGGGCTCTACATCAAATATCATTAAAATGGCAGAAAGAATCGCGCTATCCCACCATGAGCGGTGGGATGGGAGTGGTTATCCAAACAGCCTTAAGGGAGAAGAAATTCCAAAGGAAGGACGGATAATGAATATAGCAGATCAATATGATGCGCTTCGCAGCAGGAGGAACTATAAACCTGCCTTTGATCATGAGAAGACAATGAAGATAATCAGTGAGGGTGACGGGAGAACCATGCCCTCACATTTTGATCCTACAGCACTCGAGGTATTTACGGACTTCCATAGACAATTTGCCGAAATATACGAGGCATATGGAAGATTTGAGTAAATGCTTAAAGATAGGTGTAATAATATCCTGCTGAAAACTTAATGGTTACGGTTTTGGGTATTCTTCTTTATCTGCTTTTTATCCATGCAATATCAGTAGAGACGCAACATCTTGCGTCTCTACGTCCTTGGGCGTTTCCTCCACATAGCGAAAAATCATTATCGAAACAAGGGTACATCTTTTGATTCCGAGAGAAGTGTCATAACCACTTGAGTGGCGCTCTCCAGATTACTTCCCATATAGCGGATCTTACTTTCCCTGTCGATAACAAACATGGTAGGGATAATATTCACACGGTACAGGCCAGGAAGTACACCTTTCCATCGCTTTCCATCAAACAACTGAGGCCATTCTACCTTTTCCTGTTTTACAAAACCCCGTACATTTTCAATATCATCATCAAGGCTTACTCCAATAAACTGAACACCTTTATCCTTGAATTTATTATACATATTTTTAACTTTTGGGAATGCTTCCAAACATGGATCGCACCATGTTGCCCAAAAATCAAGAATAACTATATTTCCCCTGTATTTCGATAAGTCAATTTGATTTCCCTTAAAATCCATGGCACTAAACGTTGGAGCTTCGGCGCCGATGCGTACCAAACCACTTAATTCACTACCAAAACTATCGGCTGCCGCAGGCTCTATAAGCTTTAATTCTGCTATTGTTTCTTTTGCTTTTACAATGTCACCCTTTCCCAAAAGGGCCTTTATCTTAAAGTACAGTGAGCGTGCCTTAAAATTTGAATCAATTCCTTCATGACTTAATACAATATCAAAGTATTTAATTGCTTCGTCGTAGGTATGCATCTCATTGTAAATAGCGCCAATATAAAATTTTGCTTCTAGTTCCTGTTCCGTTCCGGCATATTTTTCAATCAAGGTATTCAGGGATTTTAATGATTCTTCATAATATTTCTTTGCATCTGCAACCTTCATTTCGGTAAGGTTGCTTAAATTCCTTCGGATAAGTTCTAACTGTTTTGCTGCAGTCGCATCATTTCTTAGCTCGCCAGCAGTAACTACACACCCCGTCCATACAAAGAAAATAGAAGTGATTGCCGTTAAAATTAAAAAGCCCATTTTTCTCATAATAACTCCTCGTAATATTACAGAAAATCCCCTTTTCCTAACGAAAATATGACTTAACTTACATAGATTTTTATATTAACATGATTATATCTTATATTCAAGGGTCATTTCTCCATGACCATGTTTACGAATAATAAACTTTTTATTGACCTAATGTATCAGAGCGGTTAAGATGTTTTCAAGGAAAAGAAAATAGTCCTTGCTTATAGTATATAGTAGTATGCCGTGTACCTCTTATGACTACAGTGCGGTTAAAGAAGAGCAGATAGAAATTTGGGAACTAATTAAGGCTGGTAAGGGTTTATTTATACTATACTTTCATGAAATATATAACGCAGGGTTGTTTTGAAAATCTTTACTTCTTTATAGAATATTCGTTCAGTAAAACGAAATGGAGTGTACAGAAAATGAGAAAAAAAGCGCTTGCATCGATTTTTTCTGTCATAATGCTTGTTATGCTTTTTACAACAAGGGGAATATATGCAGAATCTCTTAAGCTTGATGTAAAGGAGCATGTATTTAAGAATGGTTTAAAATTACTTATGTTTGAAAAACACGATGTGCCGATTGTCTGTGTCCGTATTAATTATAAAGTTGGTTCAGTAGATGAGCGGCCTGGAATTACCGGAGTTTCGCACCTTTTTGAGCATATGATGTTCAAGGGAACAAAAATATTCGGAACTAAGGATTTCGCTGCAGAAAAACCTTTGCTTGACAAAGAGGATGATCTCGTTATAAGAATCTCTGCAGAAAGGAATAAAGATATCCCGGATACGAAAAAGATTGCATCCCTTGAAAAGGAACTGGAAGAAGTCAGAAGAAAACTCAGGGATTCGGTGGTGAAAGACGAGGTCTTTGCTCTCTATTTTCGGCATGGAGCTGCAGGGCTTAATGCTGCAACCAGTAGCGACGGCACTTACTATTTCTGTAATCTCCCGGCAAACAAACTGGAGTTATGGGCATTTATAGAATCGGATAGGATGAAAAATCTCGTACTCCGGGAATTCTATTCTGAGCGGGATGTCGTTATGGAAGAGAGGCGGCTCAGGACAGAGAATAGCCCCTTCGGTTTGTTAATGGAACAATTAAACGCTGTATCTTTCATTGCTCATCCCTACCGTTGGCCTACGATTGGATGGCGATCAGATGTACAAAATATTACTAAGGCAGAAACTGCAGAATATATTAAGAAATATTATGCCCCGAATAATGCGGTGATCGTTATGGTTGGGGATTTTAATCCTGATACTGCAATAAAATTAGTAGAACAATACTTTAGCAATATTCCGAGCCAGCCTGCTCCGCCCCGGGTTAAGACTGTTGAGCCTGAACAGAGAGGAGAACGGAGAACTGAGGTAGAGTTTGAATCAAATCCTTATATCGCTATTTCATATCATATTCCACAGATTGGGCACCCCGACTTATATGCGCTGGATGTATTAGCCTCGCTTCTTTCTGATGGCAGGACTTCAAGATTGTATAAATCTCTGGTTGAAAATAAGCGTATTGCCGTTATGGCCCATGCCTTTAATCAAATTAGTAAATATCCGGATTCGTTCGTTCTTCTAGCTGCGCCAAGGGCGCCACATACGGTGGAAGAGATAGAGTCTGCTCTGTATGAGGAAATCGAAAAACTAAAAAATGCCCCGCCCTCTGATTGGGAATTGCAAAAGATCAAAAATCAGCTGGAAGCGGAATTTATCCGAGGCCTTAATTCTGCCTCAGGTCTTGCAAACGAGATAGGAGAATTTGAGGTTCTTGCTGATTGGCGTTACATCAATACCTTTATGGATAAACTATCACAAGTAACTGCTGAAGATGTGATGCGGGTTGCAAAAAAATATCTGGTAAAGAGAAACCGTACCGTGGCTACCCTTATAAAAAAAGAACATGGTAAGGCAGAAGAGACAAAGGAAACTCATAAAGCAGGATTACCAATGACTATTGATTAAATCCTTTTCTTGGCACTCTTTATGTATAAGTTGAAGGTTGGAAAATTTGGAGATTTTAACGTGATTATAAATAAATATTTTGTATTTTCTCTTGTAGTTATAGCATATGCATTCTCAATCGTTCACTCTGCAAATCTCTTTGCACAAACCCAGAGCCATGAGCTTGGACATGAGCGACCCGCTGTTCCACCGGTAACGTCGCCGGAATCGGAGGGAGGCAAGAAGGTTTCTCAGTTTAAATTTAAACCCCTTAATTTTGTCCCCCCAAAGGTCGATAGGATTGTTATGGAAAATGGCATGATATTGTATCTCTTGGAGGATCATAATCTGCCTATATTTAATATGGTTGCACGTATGAGAACAGGCGCAATCTATGAGCCGCCAGAAAAGGCGGGATTGGCCAATCTCACAGGATATGTAATGAGAAGCGGCGGTACACCGTCTATGCAGGCAGATAAGATGAATGAAGAACTCGAATTTATGGCAGCCTCAGTGGAAACATCCATTGATCGTGAGTCAGGTAATGCAACCTTATCTGTGCTCAAAAAAGATATTGGCAAAGGACTGAAAATCTTTGCCGATGTGCTGATGCATCCTGCTTTTCCGGAAGATAAGATTCAGATGAGAAAGGATGAAGTTGTTGAGATTATCCGGCGTGAAAACGATAATCCGTCGCAAATTGCAAACAGGGAATTCCGTAAAATTATCTATGATAGCAAACATCCATACAGCAGAAGGGTTGAAGGAAGCCTGGGATCTATTGAAAAGATTACCAGGGAAGATATGATTGCCTTCCATAAAAAGTACTTCCATCCCAATAATATTATTCTTGGTATCTCCGGAGATTTCAATAAAGAGGAGATTATCAAAAAGCTCAATGAGGTATTTGCAGGCTGGAAGAAGGAGGATATTCAATTTCCGGAGGTTCCTAAAGTTGAGAGGCATTTCGAAAGGTCTGTGTATAATATTTACAAGGATATTAATCAGGCAAATGTAATGATGGGGCATCTGGGAATTCACCGGAGAAGTCCTGATTATTTTCCTGTTACGATCATGAATTTTATTTTAGGAGGAGGAAGTTTTAATGCGCGTATTCTCAGCAGAATCCGTTCTGATGAAGGGCTTGCCTATTCAGCTTTCAGCGCTTTTCAAACCTCACAAGATCTTGGGATGTTTTTTGTATCATGTCAAACGAAATTGGAATCTACTAATCGCGCTATCTCAATTGCCCTGGAAGAGCTTGATAAGATGCGTAATACACCGGTCGGTGACGAAGAACTAGCGCAGGCAAAAGAGACCTTTATGAATCAATTTATCTTTAAATTTGTTACCAGCGCAAATATTGTGGGACAGAAGGTAGAAATCGAATATGAAGGGTTGCCCTTGAATTATCTTGAGACCTATCTGGACAACGTGAAAGCCATTACCCGGGACGATATTCAGCGAGTTGCAAAAAAGTACCTGCACCCGGATGAGATCAAGATTCTTGTCGTTGGTGATAAGGAAAGATTTGATAAACCACTGAATAATTTTGGGAAGGTGAATCTTATTGAATTAAAATAAATAATGCAATTACAATTTTTTCCGATGGTTAACCTTGAATTGGCTTTTTCTGTCTCTCCTTTGTGCCTTTTTTGCCGCAACAACCGATGCGTTTTGTAAAAAATCTCTCACCGAGAGCAACGAATACCTCGTTGCATGGGTGCGTGTTGCGTTTGCTGCACCTTTTGTGCTCTTAATTTTACCCTTTATAGAAATACCAGCGCTAGACAGGTATTTTTTTCTTGCAATCCTCATTTTAATTCCCTTAGAAATTACGGCGCTCGTACTCTACATGAAGGCTATTAAAGCCTCTCCTTTATCCTTAACTTTGCCGTTTCTGGCGTTAAGTCCTGCCTTTATGATCTTTACCTCAAATCTTATCCTTGGGGAAAAGTTAGATAGCTATGGAATCATAGGGATATCTCTTACTACTATTGGGGCCTATTTACTTCATGTAAAGACTACGAGGAAAGGCATATTAGAACCCTTTAAGGCCATACGGCGGGAACGCGGATCGGTATATATGATTATCGTTGCCTTCATCTATAGTATCACATCCAACCTGGGGAAAATGGCTGTATTACATTCGAGTTCATTATTCTTTGCTTCAACGTATCTTCCGATTCTAACTCTGATTGTCCTTCCTATTTTATTATGGAAGAGGCATGGTAAGGTTAAACAAGCGGTTCCTCACATTACCCTGTTCATCCTGATTGGTTTATCTATGGCTCTTGCTACCGTTACCCATTTTTTAGCTGTAAACATCGTAGAAGTTCCTTACGCCATTTCAGTAAAACGTACAAGTCTCCTTTTTGGCATAATGTACGGCGCTTTTTGGTTTAAAGAAACGAACATCAGGGAGCGATTAATCGGCAGTACTATTATGATTATTGGGGTAGTTGTTATCACATTATTTTAGAGAAGGATGATTTATCATGTTTATTGTGATAAG
>SULG01000047.1 GCA_005524015.1 Candidatus Jettenia ecosi | reverse complement strand
ATTATTTTTAAGTACCTGAACATAAATATTTGCATACTGAAAACCCCTGAATACAAAGATACATGTACAAAAATTTGTGGTCAGGTACTTACCATGAAGATGATCTCTATTTCAAGCCCGAAGGGCTGTCATGATTATAGATAATGAATTACCGCAAAATTAATAACCCTGAAGGGGTGAAATACTTATCAGTTTTCCATGCCACCCCTTCGGGGTTCAAATCCTTTCTTCTGCTCTTTTGCTATAATCATACCATCCCTTCGGGATTATGAGACAAAAACACCTTGATACTCTGTCACGCCGTTTCTTTGGATTCTGTCTTCTGAATTCTCTATTCTGTTGACAAAGAGAATGTACAAAAATTTGTGGTCAGGTACTTATCTTGTTCATCCTGTCTCAACAAAAACAAATCGGAACGCTCTCATTCTTCATATGCTTTGCGCTCTTCGTGGTGTTTTAAAAACGTGGGTATGGTAAACATTTATTTCTTGACATTGTTCATGAAACATGTTATTAAAATAACCCGGTAAGGGAGTAAATCTAAGATCTTTTTTGAAAAATGTTTAAGAAGGAGGGAAAAACACGATGGGCAATGTGAAACAGGTATCTCATGGTTATTTACATGCAAAAGTTTTATCCAATAAGGTATTTAAACTTTTTTTCCTCGTTGTTATGCCCTTTTTGATGGTGACCTTTGACTTTTCTTCTGCTTCTGCTGAAGAAGTTCTTAAAAAAACAGATAAAAATCTGGAATCAAATGCTAAGGCGCAAAAAAACGATTTAAGCAGAAAAGATAATTTATCAAGACAACATGAGAGTGAAGAAACTGCAGATAAAAATTTGCCTGCGCCTGCTAAATCGAGAAAATCAACCATAACTACTACCAGCACAGTAACGACCACGACAACTACCTTACCTACTATTCTCAATGCAATAACAACGACCGTACCTGTGGCGTATGCAGAAACAACTACAACTACCGCTCCTTTAGGCGCTACAAATCCAACTTCAACAACTACAACTTCAACAACTACGACTACTGCTCCTTTAGGCGCTACAACTCATCTGACAACCTCAACAACAATAACGACTACGACTCTGGTTCATACAACAACAACTACTGTTCCAGCGGGCGCGGCGAGTTAAATAAAAAGAGAACCACTCCTGGTCATTGTTTTCTCTATCTTATGAAAAAACAGGAGTTGATGCAGGGCAAGGCTTTAGCCTTGCAAAGGTGCAAACCGAAACAGGCTGTCCGAGAATTCAATCGACGTACAAATGTCATACTAAATATTGTTGTCGTGCTAATATTTTATCAGCATATAGTATAGGCTTGGCCGTGTGAAAGCATTCTCGGACAGCCTGGAAAGGTTTGCCCTATTGAAAGAGATAAAAACACCACGGCTTTCCCTCTCATAAGAGAGGAACAAGGGGTGTGTAAATAGCGGAAATACCATACTCACTCTTTAATCCCCCTTGGTCCCCCTTTAGGAAAGGGGGAAAACAGGGAAATCCTCCTTTTCTGAAGAGGGAAATAGGGGGGCGAGAGGCGAAAAATGGACGCACGTCTTCTCTATGCCATGAACATGTCCCTAACCCCTCTCAAGAGGGGAATAAAAGGTAGTCCTCGGACCCGATCGGGGAAAGTCCCCTCCTGGGAGGGGATTGAGGGGTAGGTAAAAAGTCGTTGGGTTTTGCCTTTTAAAACCCAACCTAATGTAATGTATAGGAATTTTAATGTTCTTTTGTAGGGACGAACCTTGTGTTCGCCCTTGCTCTGCACGATCCAGAACGTTTGTGTTTGTTTCCCATTTAGGCGAACACAAGGTTCGCCCCTACAGAGGGTGCTATAAAAGAGTCGCCGAAGGCAGCCTAATTATAGCATCCAAGAGATGAAACCGAACAGAATAGGGAGAAAGTTGAGTCTTTGGCTCATAGGTAAGTGTATGGAATGGAGAGGATTCTTAACATGTCATTGCGAGGGTAGTGTCCGAAGCAATCTTTTCTGAAATATTCAAGAGATTGCTTCGGAAAAGACCCTCGCAATGACAGACTGGGGAATCTTTCTTCATCTGATGATATGTTCGGTTTCATCATTGAAGTACTATAACTCTAAAGAAAGTATTTTTTTTAAGAAACTAAAGTGATACGGGTTTTCAAATTTATGGCTCAGGCTTTTGATAAACCTGAATATTCCAGTCTTAAAGGTGTCCGTAGGATTGTAAATTGACTTCTTTGTACTTTTTGTGTCTTTGTGGTTTAAAAATAGGTTTTAAACTAAAGCAATATTATAAGATTACCATACATTTCTTTAAAATTAATTATCTCAGGAAGTTATTCTTACTTCTTTTTGCAGGTTTTTCGCAATGGATAATGAGTTGTGAAATCTATGCTCAGGGTAATATGCATCTTGGTCCACTCAAGATCCACCCTCTGTTTACAATTGGCGAGTCTTACGATGATAATATTTTTGACATGCCTGATGACGAAGTATCCGACCTTATTACCACGTATTCCCCGGGATTAAGCCTTTCAGTACCTATCAGAAGGCTAAAGGCTGAAGCAAATGTTAGTTACCTTGCAAATTTTTCAGAATACAGGGAAAATCCTGATCAAAGCCATCTCGATCAATATCTTAATAGTTCTTTTGAAGTTGCATTTCCACGTGGATTGAGTATCCTGCTGAAGAATCGATTTGAAGATACAGAACAACCTCAAACATTTGATCTTATCTATGGTGAATTGATCCAGAGGACGAGAAGGGAAACGAATGATTTTTTAACAACGGTTATTTTGCCACAATACTTTGCACGATTTGATGCAGAAGTATCTTATTCTAATTTTGATAATCAATACGAAGAGTTTGAGGATTCTAACTATAATGAACAAGAAATCGGTACCCGGTTAGCATATAAACTTTTAACAAAGTTAGATACGTTTACCGAATTTAATATCGGCAAAACAGTTTATGATACCGGTCTTATCAGTAATTCTGTATTCTATGAATCTTTGGCCGGGGTGCGATTTAAAGAAACGGCAAAGACAACCGGGATTTTTAAGATTGGTTACCGTATACGCGATTACGAGGATGAGGATTTTGAACAATTTCGAGGGGTTGTGCTTTCTTTAGAATCGAAGACACGATTGACGGCTTTAACTAATTTCTCTATTCTCCTCCGGAGAAGTCAGGAAGAGGCCCTTTTTACACCGGATAGAAATTTCTATGAGTTGAATTCCCTTTATGTAACGCTTGGCAGGCGGTTGACGAATAAGATCGATGTTAATGTGTCAAATTATTATCAAATATTAGATTTTCCTGCCACCCGTACCGGTGAAGATGAGGTAGAAATCTTTACCCTGGGTTTTCGGGTCGCCCTTGATTATAAAATTCAAAAGTGGTTATCTGCAAACCTTAGTTATTGGTATGAAGACCGCAGTTCATCAGAAGACTTAGGAAGAAAAAAGAATGTAATCACTTTTACCATAGGGGCCGCTTTCTGAAAGTCACACAAACATCCCTTTCTCTTTTTATACCCGTATACAATGAGGAGGACATCCTTCGTCAAAATACAGAGAAATTGATAGGGTTTATTGATACTCTGGATATTTCTTATGAGGTTGTTATTTGCAGTAATGGTTCTATCGATAAGACCGTTGAATTAGGGTTGATTCTGGAGCGTACCTATCCTCAAAAGGTACGTTTTTTTTCAGTTAAAGAAAAAGGGGTTGGCAGGGCATTGAAGTTTTGCATACCGCAATTCAGATACCCTCATATTCTTTCGCTTGATATGGATTTGTCATCGGATCTGTCCTTTATTACCGATGTACTTGCCCATTTAGATACCTATGATATTGTTATTGGATCAAAGAGGGTGGGCACCCAATCCCGTAAGGTTATAAGAAAGTTAGGGAGTGGCCTGTATATCCTTATAACAAGGCTGTTATTGAATATTCATTTTACCGATTATTCGCTTGGGGCAAAGGTCTATAAGAAATCCGTTCTTGAAAGATACAGGGGATTAATATGTGATTACGGTACCGATTATGTCATTAATATTGTTTATAGCGCTTTTCATGATGGTTATAGAATTCTCGAAATACCGGTAAGGTGCTTTGACAACCGGGTTAGTAAATTTAATCTCCTGAGAGAAGGCATGTACCGGTACAAAAAAATCTTCATACTGTGGACGTTCCACAGATTTCACAGACTCCACAGATAGATAAAAACCCAGATGGGAATTATCTGTGTAATCTGTGGTTACTGTTGATTTGTTTTTAATTTAATACGTAAACGGATGAGGTATCTTTTGTACTCAGTTGAATTGGGATTTAATGAAATTGCTTGTTCGTAGTAATCCTCTGCCTCGCTCATTTTAAACAACTTCTCATACGATTGGCCTATCAGAAAACAAGCCTCATGCCTCTTTGTATCACGGGATAATACCCTTTTTAATATTTCTGCAGATTCCTCATATTTACCATGATGAAACAACATCTTACCGTATGAAAATAAGATATCCAAATCTTCTGGCTTTAATTGTAAAGCAATTTCCAACACCTTAATGCCTTCCTCCTTATCATGGACGTCGTAAAATAACAGTTTGCTTACCCAGAGACGCGCCGGTATATCCTTTGGCGCATATTCGAGGTATTCTTTGAGCAAAGAAACACCTTCTCCGGGTCGTTTATTTTGGCAAAGATATTCAACCATAGCTTTATAAAAAAGGAATCGCTCTGTATGAGACCGGATATCATTGTAAAAATTGCTCTCATATATTTCCCAAAGTCCATTTTTTTGCAAATATTTTGCGAAGGAATAATAGAGTTGAGGCACATCAGGGATTATTTTTTTTAATTCATCATAGTTGTTGGTAAATGCATTATATTTTTCTATACCCTCTAACAATAAAGAATTGTTTCTTCTGATAGCCTCTTTATACAGAGCAACGGCAAGATCAATAGTCTGTTTTAAAAGATCATTTTCATTGCATATCTCTTCACTTCCTGCAAGGGAAAAAAGCCAGTTTCCATAAGCCCGAAAAGGATGGTCCCATTCCTTATCGGTTTTTATTGCAAATCCGAAGTGTTGCATCACTTCTTTTTTTATCGACGGACTGTATTTCTCTCCTTGCCACCTCTTTTTGTATATACGGTCTAAATATTCGGCAAATGAAATGTGATATTTACTGCACATAGGATTAAGTGTGATAGCTCTTTTGAAATGGCGGAGCGCTTTTAATTCATAAGGAAATTTTTCCTCATTTTTTGTAGTTAGTTGGCTTATGGATGCCTCATAATTATTTTGCAATTTGGCAAAATATTGGGCTAAAACAAAGTGATGTTCTGCATTGCTGCTGTTTTTGAGCCTATTCAATTCCCATAACAGCTCAGATTCCCCTAACCTCTTTACAGGGAAGGGGGGGATTGCTTGTATTGTTATTAAATTATCAGAGCCTTTTTCCTGGAGAGGAAAGTTATAATTTTTTAGATTTTTTTGAGGCACATTGACTTCGTGTAGTAATGTAACAACGTGTTTATACTGTAGAGTGCTCAAGAGAAAAAAATGTAAGAAGTAATAGAAGGAGAAAGAGAATACCATGATCAGTATTGTTAGCAGGTAAGGTTTAAGTCGGGGGTTAATTTTGATAGTATATTTCAAGATATTTTTCTCTTTGTATAGATAAATTTTCGGTGCAGTTCTTACTCAGAGGCAATTAAAATAAGATTTTCAGGGTAACAGAGAGTTCTAAAAAGTTGCCGCGCACAGGGGTATACTCCCACCACCCCCTTCACCCCCGCCAGCGGGGGACAGTTGTCATTCATGCCCGAAGAAGATACAAAATTCTAAAATTATGTGGTATAAACCCCATCTATTTTTTCTCTGTGTTCTCTGTGGCTACATCTTTTCATTTTCATGCCTCATGTGGACGGCAACGGTAGTAATCCCTAAAAGCACCGATAAAAGAAAGGCATTGGCCGGGATATGGGTGTTAAAATCTACCATGCTATGAAGACTTATGCTTATTACGCCGATTATTCCACCTATGGCAATACCCATGATAAAGGGGTCGTTACGTTTTTTAAGATGATCCTCATGTTTTTGACGATGGGATTCTCTATCTTTAGGAATTCTTTGCGTACGAAAAATTTTCAGGTACGGCATTAAACCCCTGTCAGAACGTTCATGATCAATACCTTTTGTTATACCAAGCATATGATAAAGTGCGCTATCTTTTATAAACCGAAATAATGCCCAGAGGATTATCATAAATCCTATGATTCCTGTTTCAAGCATGAGCTCAAGATAATCGTTATGGGCATGGTTTATGAGCGTACCATGCACGTATGTCACCGTGCTATAGTGCGGATAGATAAAGGGAAATACACCGATACCACATCCAAAAAGAGGGAAGTTCTTTATAGCAGAAATGGTATCTTTCCAAAATTCTAAGCGCGCCTGTAAGCTGGGATTTTCTCTATCGATAGTAGTTGAAAGTTTCTCAATAACCGGATGTATGCCGATCCATACCAACAGACCAAATGTTACCAATAGTACAGGAATAACATACCATACCATTTTTCTTAGCCGCTTCCTGCATGCCATTATTCCCGTTAAGAGAAAAAGCGAGGTTATCATAGCAAATGCGCCGCCTCCGGAGCGAGCCAAAAATAATGAAGATAACATAATAACAATGGCAAATGTATAAAAAAAAGTCTTGTGTCCTGCACTATCTGATTGTGGATAGAATTGAGAATTATCCCGCCGGTAGTGAAGATATTCAGTAATAATCAAACCAAAAACAAGGGGAATTATCATGGACATGTAACAGGCAAAGTGGTCACGGTTAGAAAAGGTACCAAAAAAACTTGTTCTTTTGATGTCGTAACGCCAAAATATCTTTTCCGTACCGCTTACATACTGTAAAAGTCCAAGAAATGCTACGGAGACACCCGTAATGATAATGACAAGAACTATGAACTGAATTTGTTGCCTTGATCTGATATTGTTAACCATTAAAAAAAATATGCCTATAGAGATCAATAATCTCAATAATTCAATCTTCGTGGCATAGGTGTATAAGGTGACAGGACGCCATTTCTGGTTAGTTTTTTCTCTTTTGTCTGAAGGGGCAATTTCATCCTGATCCTGAAGAACAGGGGAAGGTGGGATGTTGGGTTTCTGTATGTGCAGATTGTCAGTAAGGAGAATTTTAGAAACCTCTTCAAGGTTTTCATTTCCAATCATCTTATAGATTGAAGCGGATGAAGGGGAAATAAATTGCAATATTCTCGGAGGTAAAGGTAATTGTTGAAAAAGGATAAAGATTACAAACACAAGAAAGGGGAGGTTGAGAGGCGTTCTGGAAAATGTGAGTGTTCCCTGATAGATGTCCTTAAAAAGCCATAGAGCAATAAGGATGAGTACCATAAGCGCCGTAATACCCAAAGACCAGGGCATTTCAAAGGTGAAGGGCATGGTGGACACGGTGGTAAAGGATGTGAAAACAATGAGAAAGACTATGCCATAGAATATTGCGGTATTACAGATATCCGGGAAGCGTTTAGACGTCATTTTTTATGGTATATTTGCCACAGAGATTACAAGGTTGTATAGCCAAACAAATCAGATTTTTCGGCGCCAATTCCAGTCGGTTTTATCTGTATGCGGGAGACAACCCCCTTAATAAACTCATCCTTACCCACATCTTTAAAACACCACGAAGCACACGAAGAATGAGAGAGTTCCAATAAATCCCCCTCTCGAGAGGGGACTAAGGGGTGTGTTTATACCATCACATACTTCGCTTCTGTTGTAATACTTGTATTACAGGATGGTTCTTTCTGAACACTCAATGGTTACGGTTTTTGGTATTTTTCTCTATTTGCCTTTTATCCATTCAATATCAGGAGAGACGCAAAATCTTGCGTCTCTACGTCCATGTATAGGAAATTCAAACGTGTTGCCTCCCCCTGAATCCCCCTCACGGATGGGGACAAGCGCTGTCCCCCGCTGACGGGGGTGAAGGGGGTGGACCAGTGTCGGGAAACTAGGTATTTTAAGTCGCCGAAGGCCTCATTTATTCTTTGTTCGCGTTCTCCGTGCTCTTCGTGGTTTCCTTTGCTTCCCCCTTCGCTCTCTATCCAACATGTAGGTAATGATACGTTTATTAAAGGGGGATTCAGGGGGTTGTTCTACACGCCACACGAGCTGTTATGATTGTCGAACAAAAAATCAGTGTTTATCTGTGTTCTTCTGTGTCCAACTATTTTAGGCTTCTTTTGCTTCTTTTTCACCATAATGGTAATAATACTGATAATAATACTGGTAGTAGTATTTATCCCTGGAGAAATCTACATCGTTAATTACCACACCCAGCAGCTTGTCACGCATATCTGAGAAATGGTCTATTGCCTTTCGGGCAGCATCCTTTGTTGTTTTATTGCTTTTAATAACAAAAACAGCACCATCTGCGACCCTTGCAAGGATCCTGGCATCGGTAACGGTTAATATAGGAGGCGAATCGATTATAATCCATTCAAATTCTTCTTTTGCCAACTGTAACATTTCTACCATAGCAGATGAGCTCAACAATTCCGAGGGGTTTGGAGGTATTGGTCCACATGCAATGGCACGGACATTTGGAATTGTTGTTTCCTTTGCCACGGTACGTAAATCGCCAGACTTCACTAATACATTAGAAAGCCCTAAAGACTTATCTATTTTAAAGAGTTTATGCATAGTTGGTTTTCGTAAGTCAGCGTCGATGAGTAAGACCTTCTTTCCCGTTTGAGCCATTACAATAGCAAGATTTGCAGATATGAGGGATTTACCTTCAGAAGGAGCTGAGCTTGTTACGAGAATTACTTTTTTCGGCTTATCCGGATGGGAAAATATAATACTCGTCCGTATTCCTTTCAATGCTTCGGTAATACTATGTTTTGGAGAGCTGTGAGCAATTAATTCAGTAAAATCAGTATCTTTTTTATCTAACGGTATATGCCCGACAATACCCAATAAAGAGGTTTTGAGATACTTTTCAACATCTTCCTGAGTCCGGATAGTATTATCCATATACTCCATCACAAACGCAATTCCCACACCGCAACCAAGGCCGGCAATTATACCGAGCAGGATATTTAATGCTTTTTTCGGTTTAATAGGCTTTATAGGCACCTCTGCATGATCCAATACCTTTATATTACTTGTCTTAAGGTCTTCTGTAAGATTTGTTTCTTTCATGCGGGTGAGCAGGGTTTCGTACATTTGCCGGTTCGTATCAGCCTCTCTTTTCAGGACTCCATATTGAATTGCCTTGTCTCCCAGCGCGAAAACTTCATTTTTCTGCTGTTCCAATATCGTTACCAGCGTTGTCTCTCTGTTTATAGCAACCTCGTATTCTGTCGCAATGCTATCGCATATCTGCTCTACTTCTTTCATAATGTTATCTCTCATGGTGTCTAATTCCGCCTTAAGCCCGGCTATCTTAGGATGTTTCATTCCGTAACGCTGAGAATAGAGAGAAAAATCGTTTTCTACCCTTGCATAGTCTGCCTTTAAATTCTGTATGAGAGGACTCTGTACTACTGCGGGTATCGATTGGATTATATCATCTTTATATTGTATACTTTTAAAATCTTTCAGTTTATTATAAAGTACTTCCAGTTTTATCCGTTCAGTCCTTGCATATGTTACGGCAGTATTTAATTCCATTAACTTTTGAAGGACGACATTCTGCTTTTCACTGGTCAGATTTTCGCTCCCCACTGCTTCAACCGAGATAAGATCATTCTCTCTCTTATACCTTTGTAATGCTGCTTCTGATTCTTCCAGCGCTATCTTTACATCTTTTAACTGTTTATTTAACCAGTCTAATGCATCTTTGGCCACGTTATAACGTTTTTCCCAATCCTGCTCGATATACGTCTTTACAATCATATTGGCAATCCTGGTAATTAATTGAGGGTTGTGGCCATCATATGAAATACTTACAACGCCACTATTCCTCATCAAAGATACCTTCAATGGAGAAAGGAAACGATTGATAAACTGTGTTTCAGCAGAGGGATCCTGTGTTCTGTTTCCGGCAGATTCCGGATACTCATCCTTTTCTGGCGGATTAAATACAGGATCATTCTTAAGATTCAAGGTATCAATAACCTTCTTTGCAATGGAGCGGCTTTTTATGATCTCACATTGGTTTGTATAAAAATCCAGAGGAGTAAATTGACTCTCCGAGATTACCTGTTGAAAACCGACGTTAAGTTTATTCTGCTCAAGCACAACCCTTGCTGTTGCCTGGTAGACGGGGGTAGTCTTAAAGGTCTTTATGGTTACTATTGCTACTATTACTACAAAAAAAATAATAACCATCCACATCCTTTTCCGGATGATTTTTACATAATCTAAAATGTGTATCTCTTCACTCTCATCCCCCTTGAACGGGAGCATAGGTAACTCCTTAAAAAAACGCTTCTGGTACAACGACAATATCGCCGGCTTTTAAGATGATATCTTTATTCTTTTCCCCTTTTACAATCTTATTGATATTTATGTAAATTGTTTTTTCTATACCATTCTCAACCCTCACAATGCGAGTCCGGCTGGGTGATGCGATGGGTGTAAATCCTCCGGCCATAGAGATTGCCTCAATAACACTGATCTCCTTTTCCAATAATTTTATTGCACCAGGTCTCATGACCTGTCCAAAGACAAACATTGACTCAGCCATGGGTACGTATAAGGTATCCTGATCCTGAAGACTTATATTTAAGGCAATATCGCCTTTTCTCAGCAATTTTTGTAAATCTAGTCGTATATATTCAATCTCTGTGTCGACAGATGCATCGGTCTTAATCATAGTTGGAGCGTTGGTACCGGAAGATGCCGAAGTAGTTTCTTTGCCAGCAGAAACATTCTTTCGCATAACGATAATATCGTTGCCTGCCATGCCCAGAGACTCTGATGTTATAACACCACCTGCTTTTGAAATTATCTCCAAAATACTTTCTCTGCCTAATAAAGGATAAACTCCCGGGTTTCGTACGGCTCCTAAAACACAGACCTCTTTACTATGATATTCTGCAACAATAACAGAGACATGGGGGTTGATGATATAACCTTCACTCAATAGCTTTTCCAGTCTCTTTTCCAGTTGAAAAGGTGAAAATCCTGCTACTTTTACGTCACCCAAAAAAGGAAAGGATATCTTGCCATCGGTAGAAACACGGAGCGATCTATTTGTGTTAGGGTCATAACTTAAATCCGGTTCATCATATACCGTGATGTATAAGACATCTTTACCACCGATTACATAATCAAAATGACTTTTATCGTTATCAAAATGGCTCTTATTATTATCGCTGTCGTTATTTCTCTTTTCTCTTGTTTGTTGGTTCTGTATGTGATTATTACGCTGGAAAGATTGTTTATCAATATCTACGATGAGAGATTTATTATCTTTATAAATATTATAAGCGGACATCTTGTCCAGATTGATACTTAATCGGCCTGTATGATCAGGTTTCGCTATCTGTTCGAGGCTTATAGATTGTATATGACCTTTCCCTACGGTCAGTTCTTGCGGTAGATTTATAAATTGTGCAGTTGGAATATCTACGATAAGGCATGCAGGTTCATAGTGGTTAGCGAAATTGTAAGAAAATTCTCTGTCGGCATTGACAATGACCCTGATCTTATCATCCTGTTCCGAGGTAACTATTGATGAGATGTGGACTTTAGGCGCATCTTTTATCACCGTGTCTCTTAACTCTGTAGTTCCTGGAGAACCAGGAAAAGAACAAGAATAGAGAAATAACGATAGCGTCAATAAAGGCAGATATTTAATCATATTCATAAGATATTGATAGGTTATTAAGTTTGATCTGATAAACCGTGTTTTCCAAAAAAAGAAAAAGCCTTACCTTAAAGATGTACAGTGAAAAACATCTTTGAAAGTAAGGCTATATTTTTATCTGTAAGTTTGTAAAACATATTCGGTAGTAAGGCTATCTTTATGTTTTGAATTCATAAAGATCCTTTACTTTGCGTCCCCTAATTGCTCAGGGTTTGCCTTTCTCGTAATGTTTACTTTAATTTTAAGTGTCAGATTTATAACATGTACAATGATTTTTATCAATGAAAATTTTTTCCGACCACGAGAGTGGTTGCCTCATTATATAAACTGAAATGAAAATTACAAGTGTATAACTCATGTAATGTATAGGAAATTCAAACGTGTTGCCTCCCCCTGAATCTCCCTCATGGAGGGGAACAATCGCTGTCCCCTGGCGGGGGGAGTGAAGTGAATCACTCATAATTGTAGTTACTGGCTGTATAAGGCACAAGCGATGAATTTATCTATATTTCCCGTTAAATCATCTCTCGTTTCCCTGTTTGTTCAACTTGTCAGCGCCAGAGGTGCGGAATGTTTATAGCTATTCACCCATAATTACGGAACCCCGTAGGGGTGATATGTCGTTTGTTCGATCATGGTATTTCATTCCTATAGACGCTGGAAACACATATCGCAGCTACGCAGCTTACCTTAGTGTTTATTCTCGGATTCTACAAACATTTCGCTCCTCTGGAGCTTTGTCTGATTGATGGTTTGTTTCTCCTCTAAACATATTGCTATCCTGCAGCTATAGCACCTAATGGATGAAAACGAACAGAATTTGAAAAAAGTTGAGTCTTTGGTTGTATGCAAGTGTATGAAATGTATGAGATTCTTAGTATGTCATTGCGAGGAGTGAAGCGACGAAGCAATCTTTGCCTTTGGGATTGCTTCGGAAAAGACCCTCGCAATGACAAGCAGAGTGGCCTGTCCTCAGTTGAAGATATGTTCGATTTCATCCTTTGGCTACTATAGAGATAATTTTGGGAGAAATACCCCATCGTTGTTCTTTTCCTTTTTGTGTTCATTGGATATCAAACTGTTGCCATAATTCTTATGAAGTTTCCTATAGGTATTTTAAGTCGCCAAAAGGCCTCATGTAATGTTGAGAAATTCCGAAATAGCCATAAAGACACGAAGTGTCAGTGACTGTGGTTCATGTTAGCCTGACACTGAAAAGCCGCCAAAGGTAGCCTAACGTAATGATTTCCAAAAATTATAGAATAAACGTAACTTTTGAATTAATCTACGCGGATTACTCAATAGGATATTACTGCAGATGTATCGCCACCTTATATAAAATTCTAATAGAGCCTGGCGGAGCATCGGGTTTAAATGATTTGCCTCGTTTCCCTCTTTCCAGGATGGAAGCAGGGTTGTATTGCAACGTGACCGTGTCATTTCAAATAACGGTGTATCAGGATAGGTCGTCACTTTATGAAATGAGGCATAGGTGGGATTCAACATCTTCGCAAAGGCGACTGTTTTCAACCTATCTTCTTCTGTTTCTGCCGGAAAACCAAACATGAAAAAACATGCCTGGTCTATTCCTGCCTTTTTTGCCATAGAAATTCCGCCAGTGATACACGACAGACTGATTTTTTTATTCATAATTTCCATGATTCTCTCAGATCCTGTTTCGACACCAAAATGGATTAATTTACATCCTGCTCTTTTCATTAATTTTAGCAGATCCAGATCCACCGTATCGGCCCTTGTTTGACATGTCCATCGGAATTGCACATTATTTTTTATGAATCCATTGCAAAGTTCTACAACAAAATCCCGCTTTAAGGTAAATTCCAGATCGATGAAATATGCGCTTCTCGCCTGAAATTTTTTCACACTATACATAACTTCGTTTATGAGTTTTTCCGGAGATTTCATCCTGTAATAATTGCCGTACATGGATTTCTGGCAATAGATGCATGGATAAGGGCATCCGCGTGATCCCTCAAAAAGAAGTAAGCGATTGCCCAGGATTTCATAACTATAATTGCGAATGTCTATGAGATGAAAGGCCGGTAATGGTAAATCGTTTAATGATAGCAATCCTCTGTTGTTATTGTGAATGACGGAGCCATTGTCCTTAAAGGTTACACCAGGGATATCTTTTAATGCCTTACCCCGGCCTATATCCAAAACAGTAAATTCAGGTTCTCCCCTTATGACTGCCTTTGCCCCTGTTTGTTCAAGTAATTCATCTGGGCAAACTGTACCGTGTATACCTGTGATATAAAGCTTTTCTTTGGGTAAGAGATGTGCCAATTTTAAGAAGGGGTCCATATCAATATTGGGGCACTGCCATCGGTCAATGGGTGAGGTGGTGATAAAGCATGTATCAAATTTTGTTGCAGTATCTGCTATCTGATTGATATCAACAGGGCATGCCCTTGCATCCAATACATGGACCTCGATATGTTCATTTTCCAGGAGTGCAGCACAATTCAATAAGTCCAGGGGGGGCCAGGAACGATTAAAACGATTTCCCTTTGCGCTAATAATACCATCCCATCTGGGGTTAATGAATAGAACTTTCATACACTCATTTCTTCTAAAGAATAAAAACCTGCCGAAGGTAGCCTATTTAAATGTATAGGAAATTCAGACGTATTGCCTCCCCCTGAATCCCCCTCACGGAGGGGGACAAACACTGTCCCCCGCTGGCGGGGGTGAAGGGGGTGGACAGATGCCGCAAAAATAGGTATTTCAAGTCTCCGAAAGGACTCATGTAATGAAGAAATTTCAAACTAGCCATGTAGCGGCAAGGCGTGCCTTGCCACTCCTGTTATAAGAGTCGCCGAGCCAAAAGGCATTATGTATAACGTTATTCTGATGAAAACTCATGTAACCTTTCCCTTGCATAGTCTGCCCATACGGTGGCGCCATAGGTATCTATTACATATTGATAGGTGGATTTTGCGCCAGGGATATCTCCTATTCTTGTTTTGCACAATCCAATATGATAATAGGCTTCTGGTACCCAATTGCTGTCTTTATACCGTTCTATAAGCGACAGGAAGGCTTCTATTGTTTTCTGAGAATTTTCCTCTTTGAAAAAGCAGATGGCATAGTAGTAATTTGCATCATCTGCAAGAGAGGCAAAAGGAGATCTGTGTAATATTCCCGAAAAACTTTGCCTGGCTTCGTTATACCTCTTCTTATTAAAGTATTTTAGACCGTCATTATATAATCTTTGTGGGTCCTTTCCCTGGAGAAAGATAGCGCAGAGAAAAAAGATAAAAATAGCTGCTACCGTAGCCGTTAATACTTGAGCCTTATTTTTATAAATAACCTCAAAAAATTTCGTTCTATAAAATCTATATTCTATTCTGTGTAGTAAACAAATACTATTGTGCAGGAGAGATATTGGATTCCGGGTATGACAAAGGTAACTGCCATTCTTCACTTTTGGTAAGAGAGATATTCCAATAATAATAAACCCTAATATGGTTAAGCTGCGGCCAATGTAATCAGACATCCCATAGCCAAAGTATAAACGCACATGACCAGATTGTGGATATAACAACATAAAACTTGGTGATGCCTGGTATATTTTACGCGCGCCTTCAACCTTCCAGTTCTTATGATAAGAGACCTTAATCAGGAGTGGTTTATGTATCCAATTTGTTTCTATCAGGATCTCACTATTTTTTACCATCTCTTTTACATATGCCCCCGTCGTATCAATAGGAATTTTTGGAATATTCTTTATATTGTCATCTTTTATTATATATCGAAAGGGTTGTAATTCCGTACAGGAATCTGCAGTCTGATACATCTCTCCTTTATCTAATACAAGGTGAACATCATTTATACTCGTATCCTTAAACCATTCATAAAATAATCTTTTCCAGTTTTTTGTTATGCATAAGAGAGGTTCGTAAGATAAAGGAACTACATAATGGTTATCGTTTGTTTTTAATTCGTAAATTTCATAAGGAGGGTAAGAGGCCTTTAATTCAAATTCGGGCAGTTGTTTCATGGCTGATTTGACCGTATCACTGATAACGATAAAATCTTTAACATTGAACATTTTTAAGTGTTTCATGCCTTCGTTCAAATTGAGGCTTGTATACGTGTAATCGGGTAACGGCGCCGATGCTACTTTGGAAATTTCCGATTGTATATAAAAGGCAAAAGGGGAGGTGATGGCAGACTGCATATACAGTCCTTCTAAGGTAGAGCGGCCTGAAAAAAAAGGGATGGATTCGAATACCCTGGTTGTTCCTGCTGCATTATGTTCCGGAGAGTGTTCGTAAACGACCCTGGGATCGTTTTCTGTGCCTTTTAAGTACTCATTAATCTTACAAAATTGCGGCCAAAATTCCTTAGCCTCAAATCCGGTAAAATTCCAGGTAATCCAGTCCGGTATGAATTTTACCTGCTCACTTACCCATAATAGCACGAGAGGTGTCAAAATTATTGGCGCCATCCATTTTTGCTTTATATAATGGATACTTTTGTAAAATCCCGCAGCTGCAATAATCATAAGTAATAATTGCATGAAGGGTAAAAATCGAATGTCCACCACGCCAATTTTATTGGCTGAAAAATAAAAGAGGATGCTCATAACAATTCCGTACCAGAGATAACCTAAACGTATATCTATCTTCTCTTTCTTTCCTATAGAGAAATAGATATATGCAATACTTCCCAGAATTGAGGCAATTACAAAGGGAATCAATATGGCAGGTATGACTTCAAAAAAGGATTCCATCCTCCAGATGATGTTGAAATTTGTGGTGTACGCTATATTGGCAACAAGGGGGATTGCCCAAAATGAAATAAGGAGAAAAGCTATTACGTAGACTTTCAGGAGATATTTTAATTTATAGATAAAATCTTTTGTTGTAATCAGGAAAAAAGAAGAAGTAAGCACAGAAAAAAGAAGTGTATAAGCATGGTTAAAACCAATAAAGAATAAAAGTATGCTATTTATGATCACACCTCTTTTCTTTTCTATACCGGAATACGAAGTCCCGAGAAAAAGCATGCTTAACGAAAGTCCAATACCGAATGCAAACTCACCGGCCAATGTGCTTGGTATATTACCGCCCCACATAGAGTTTGCTTCCATAAATAAAAAAGGCAGGGTAAAAAGTGCGCCGAAAATTGGTATGGGGAATGTATAACGCATGAGCCTTAAAGAAAAGTAAACACAAAGAGGGAGTGAGAACACTCCCAGTACGGAAACTATTTTGAAGGCAATCTGCATAGGGATAAGATAACTCAAAAGAACGATCAATAAAAATGGGCATGGAAAGTAAACTTGAAAAAGTGGAAAGCCTGCATAGTTTCCCTGCAACCAGCCAACGATTCTTCCTTTGGGTAACAATACCTCTTTTAAATATTGAGCAGGGTAATAATGAGAGGCCATATCGCCACCGGTAGGGATGTTTTGCGATAAAAAAAGAGCGGGTTGAAAATAGGAAAGGAGAAAAACAAACAGGGTAACGAGTATGGCACTATCCAGAGAGAGATGTCCATACCGCGTGTAACTATCGTTATTTTTCATGAAGTAAAAAATTTGTCCGGTTTTCTAAAAGTTCTGAAAATTTGAAAAGAGAACTGATTATCTGGCAAGATAATTGGTCAATACATGAGGCTGCCTTCGGCGACTTAAAATACCTGGTTTTCCGACTTCGATCCACCCCCTTCACCTCCGCCATCGGGGGACAGCGCTTGTCCCCCCATACGCATCAAGCTAAGCTCAGTGGCTCGTTCCCAAACAGAGTTTGAGAACAAGATGCAGATGCTCCCGGCAAGATGCTCACACGTCAACTGTACTGAGTTGATGTGGAGAAAATATCTTTCTCTGATAAACACAGGTACAAAAACTTGTGGTCTGGTACTTACCTGGGCTTACAGGATTTTCCCGGTATAAATTGAAATACAATAAGTACGGCAAGAAGCAACGATGTACCTGCTATGATATACCAGGTATATCTCCTGAAAAATCCTCCCGGTACATCAGTATTGATAAAGCATGGCACAATACTGCAGTAGTGTTTGCTTTCATCTTCATACTCAAGAATGAAGAAAATTTGATATCGGCTGCCGGGCAATGCAGAAAAATTGCTTACACGAAACGTTGTATTCAGCTCTGCTCGTGGCTGAAGTATGACTTTTTTGTCTTTTTCCTGTACAGATAATTCTTTAGGGACGATGAGGCATAGGCGCACTTCTTTGGGTACTTCGTCTCTGTTTCTTAATAGCAACGGAAGCGTAGTATAATTGGTGAGCCTTATATCACTCGCTAAACCATATACCTGAGAAACGGTATCAGAACCAAATGAGTAATAAGCTGCCGTTGTAGCTGTAAACGGGTATTGGTTCACATCGGTATAATCAACGGTAATAATAAGGGGATAGCGACCGTGTTTTACTTGGGTTAGATTATAATGAAACTCATATGCAAAACACTCTTTAACAGCAAGGTGTTGTTTTACCGGAGAGGATTGAATTTTTGTGTTTTCATTCACATGGATTTGAATATTATAAGCAGTTTCATCACCTTCATTGGTAATAACGGTCTTAATTCTCAAGCCATTATTTGTTGTATCTACCATAGTCTGTGTTTTCATCGCAATATATCCTGCGCTTACCCTGGATGCGATAAAACTAAGGAAAAAAACCAGTATTACAAAAAGAGCCTTTTTCAATGGTATTTACCCCGAAATACTTTTCCTGAATTCCTGCTTTTTAATCGCTATAAGGAGTAGGTAAACTCGAATCTAAAGAGGTGATTGTTCTCTCTTTCCCCACTGACAAAGTCATGATTGGTAATGCGGGAAAAGTCGTATTCCAGAAAAATAGAGGAACGATCTGAGACCTGGTAAGAGACATCTAATCCAAACGAATAGCGCTTTTCATGCGGTAATTTTCCAACAAGGTCATGTTGTGTGGTGCCAATCTCAGCCCGGCTCGCCTGAAATCCCAGAAGGATGTCCTCATGAATCCACCGGCTAAGGCGCGCATAAAGCTCGCTTCCATCAGTTCCAATAAAATGTGAAAGGACAGAGTCTCTGTATATAAATCCGTTTTCATAAATATTATTATGGGTAAACATGATAGGGGTGCTCTTGGCATATTCGAGCCGGAAATCGAGTTTCGGGTCTCCTAAAAAGCCCGTGAGATAAGTACCCACAATTCCACCTGGTTGCTTGGGGTAAATCCAACCCTTTTGGGTGTCGTCCCATCCCATCTCACCATAGAGAGATATGTCCCGGGCAATAAAAATATAGCGATCTACATTGGGTATCCTTACTGTGATATCAAGAGATAACAGATTGTTAACATTTCTGTTACTATCCGGATCATCAACACCTTCTGATGTAGTGGTTTGGAAGATGGTTCCGGGAAAGTCTTTTATCGTATAGCCGCGTCCGTCACCAGCAAATTGGTAAGCGCGTCCATGACCTATCTCCACAAAGCGGGAAGGGGCTAAGCTAATGCGATAACCGCCTACAAGAGGATGAGAAGGTGTTTGATTGCCATCGAGTTTCCCTACAAATGTTGTCGCCTTGATTGGGCCGATATGGCGAAAAATCCAGGGGAGTCTGAAAGGCTCCGCTGAGCCAAGCCTTACCTGATCAAGCGGGGCGGCGTTATTGGAAAAGAGCATTGAGCCATGATATCCAGGTCCCCACCAGAGACTGTCGCGCCCCACCTCAAGTTCTGTATTCCAGAGTGTGAGTTTTGCATAACCGATTTGTAATCGGCCCTGAGAGCCATCTTTATTCAAAAAAAACTCTGGCTGATAATACAGTGACAGGAAGTCCCCTAATTGGTTCCTTCCGTCAAAAGTAAAGTCTGTATTTATTCCTTCACTAAAGCGCCGTCCGAAATTGTTAACGGGCTTCTGTGGATTATTGGCTAAAGCATTTCCGAATTGAATATTATCCACAGGTTTGAGATTCAAAAATTTTGGTTTTGCCTCATAATTGAGTGGTGTTTTTACCCCCATTTCTGCCAATTCACTGCCAAATTCTTCTATAAGCTTGTAAAGCAAATCTTCTAAATAATTGCGGTCATTATAATCACCGTAGTCTTGTTCCAGTTTGTGTATTGCCTGTGCAACAATCCTGGCTGCTTCCATTCGGCTTAGTGGCTTGGTATTGAGGAGCGCCTGATCTGCTAATCCTGCAAGAACAATCTTTTCTAGCGCATCATACACCCATGAGCGGAATAAAGAGAATCCACCCCAGTTTTTTAATGGAACGTTAGTTCTATCACCTGCTTGAAGTGGAGGAATAGATACGGCAGAATAAACAGCAAATAAAAGGTACGGTAAGATTACCAGGTACCATACTTTCCATCGTTGCCGGAGAAACATTGTGGTTTGGTTATTAAACATTGGCCTTGGATTTTCTTTAATTAATTTCTCCAGATTCAGCTATCTTTAACCTCTGCTTCTCGATGTACTCTTTTGAGAAGATACCAAAGATACCCAATATAAGGCTCATGAATCCCGCAACAGCGATAAAGATCCTCGTCTTGGGCTTCGATTTTTTTTCTGCAGAAACGGCCCGGTCTAAGATTTGGACTGATGGCGTATCTTTTACTTCAGCGATCTTGGCTTCCTCTAATTCCTGTTTCAGAAAGGTATAGAGCGTTTCCTCTATCTTTACATTACGCATTAATCTGACAAGCTCTAAGGTTACCTGAGGGACATTGGCTACCGGAAGATAAATTTCTTTTTGATAATGGTTAGGATTGTTCGTGCTTGAAGGCAGGTCTAAGCCACTGCTATATTGCGATTTGGCAAGTTGGTGTTTTAATTCTTCAATTCTGCGCTTCAGTTTGATGACCTCCGGATGGTTTGCTTTAGCAAAATCCTGCATTACCTGTAATTGTACTTCATCGGCCATTATTTCTCCCTTGAGAGCAGCCCCTGCCTCGATAGCTCCCTTTGCCTGCTCTTCAAGGGCGATGGTACGATGTTTTTCCTTGAATTGTTTTAAAGCTTCTTCTGCCGCCTGCAGATTATTTTCTGTTTTTAATAATTGCTCTGCAATAAAATGGCGTTGCCGGCTCGCGGCGCCGGTCCCAAACTGTGCTACAAGGCGATCCAGATAGTCTACGTATGTATTCGCAATATCCGCAGCTATTTGAGGGTTCTTATCTTCTACCGTAATAGAGATTGCGCCTTCTTCTTCTGTTTCGGAAATATTTGTAACATCATCCAGATATTCGAGCACATCTTCAATATATAATTTACCGTAATATTCCTTAAGTTTAAACTGGGTGATAATATAATCTTTCATGGTCCGGCTTTTTAAAATACTTAAATAGATATCCCGGTTTTGCGTTAAAGAAGGTATTGAAATTCCAGCCACCTGAGCGAGACCAGCCGCGCTTCCAAGACTGCTCATAAGATCGTCTGATGTTTCAACGGGAGTAAGGATTGATGCGGTAGATTGATAGATCTTTGGAGAGAGTAAACAAAATATCAATGCGCCTGCAACCGAGGTTAAGAAGATAATTCCCAGTAATATTTTATGTTTCCAGATTACATACCAGTATTCAAGCAGATTAATTTCATCTTCAGCTTGTTGTTGCTGGTATTGTTGCTCTACCATGAAAAATTCTCCTTAAAGCAAAATTGACAACGCTGCAAAAGTAAGAGCAGTTTGGCCAGCTATGGTAGCAATATCCCTTATCCATGTCCAATCCTTTATTTCAATCTTTGGTGGTACAATGATTGCGTCGCCAGGATCAATATCCCTTAATTTTAAGAACCCTATAAGGGCGGAGCCATCAGCCTTGAGCAGATATAGTTCTTTTTTATCGGCAGCCTTTGAAAAACCACCTCCACGATTCAGGTAGTATTGAATATTCTTACCGTTTTTGTAAACAAAAGAAGCCGGGTTTCGCACGCTGCCTAAAACCATAACCTCTACCGGTTCCCGGGGTACTGTTAAGGTGTCCCCATCTTGGAGAATCAAATCATTTTGTGATCCCTCAAATTTCTCAATATCATCCAGATGGATAACAATCCGGCCTAACGTAACCCTTGAAGCTATTAGCTTTAGTTGCTGACGCCTCTGTGCTATTTCAAGTTCCTGAATACTCCTGTTTTCTGCGCTGTAGCTGAGAAGCGCTTGTCCCTCAGCTAAGAGACCCTCTTCGTATTGCTTTACAAATTGATCTAACATTTCTTTTTCTCTTACCTGTACTGCTTGCCGGGTAAATACAGATCCCTTTAAATAAGCCACATTGGTAAAATTTCCGGCGCGCCGGATTACAGAACTTAGGCGTTCTCCAGGCTGTATCGTGTAAGTTCCCGGTCGTTTAAATTCTCCTGTGAGAGTTATAGACTCAGGAGCCTTAAACTCACTTCTTACCGTAATGAGATCACGAGGCTGAATGAATATCTCTTGTGCATGTTTATCTTCCCAAAGTTTCTTTAGATTTATATGAATAATCTCGGTCGTCAGATCATCTTTAAAGCGAATAATTTCCACGTTATCCAGATAAGCCTCGGGCAGGAGAGATTCTGGCGGAAGTACTTGTCTTATGGTTATTCCTGGCTTAACCTCGTATTCGCCAGGGTGTTTGATACATCCATTAAGGCTAAAAGTGTTATAGATACGTGGATCAGTTGGATAAATTATAACCAGATCGCCGTTTTGCAGCTCAATGCCTTTCGGTGCGGTTCCATCTTTTTCCGCATGAGTAAGATCAAGGTCAATGATCTCTCGTTCTGCATTTGGTTTTGTTCGGATAATTTGTACATGCTTAAGATAACTTTGCGGTGTCAAACCACCGGCCATAGTAATAAGATCGCTTATACGGATTGATTCTTTTAGCTCATAGATAGCGGGCCGTTTTATTTTACCCATTATTCCTGCGATTGAACCTATGGGCGGGACAAAAATTACATCTCCTGCTTCCAAACGCAGGTCCCTGCTCTTATCACCATGAAGAAGGAAATCATAGAAATCAAAATACTCAACCATGTGCTGGTTTCGTTTTAGCTGGATATTCCTGAGTGACCCTGTCTTATTCGGACCTCCTGCGGCAAAGAGGGCATTCGTTATTGTAGAGAGTGCGCTGATGTTGTAAGCGCCGGGTTGGAAGACCTCTCCCACAATATAAACCCTGATGGTTCTAAGGTGTCCCATAGTTACACTCGATTGAAAATCCTTATAATACCGTGAAAGATGCGCAAGAATCAATTTTTCTGCCTGAGAAAAGTTGAGTCCCCATACTCTCACTGGTCCTATAGTAGGTAAATATATCCGACCATAATGATCAACAGTCTGGATATACGTATTTTCCAGAGATCCCCATACGGTGATTTGTAATTCGTCTCCAGGCCCTAAAACATAATCTGATCCCACAGGGACGTTATCTACCGGAGCAAATGTTGAAATATTGCGATTGAAGATGGAGTATCCAAACTGGTGGAGAGCCATCAGTGGAGTACCTCCATCTGCTGGTGAATGTGCGAGCGATAGATCCTGAAATGCAGATTCAATAGAAGATAATGCTTCAGGTTGTAAACCAGCATCCGGAATTTGAGCGGTTTCAGAATTTAGCGTAGAAGTTGTACTTTGAGACTCTTGTTGTTGTGCCGAATCTTGCGAGCTCATAGTAGGTTGGGAAACATCGGATCCTTGCGTGCTTACTATTCCTTGTTGCGATGATATAGATGATTGTGTAAAAGACGAACCACTTTGATAAGCATTTGGGCTTCCGGTAGAAGGAAGACCAGAAGAGGGGGGTAGCGCCTGTGTGGCGCCAGGTGCTAACGGGCTTGCTGTTGGTGAGTTCGTTAAATATCTTTTTTCATCGAGCATTCTAAATGATGATGAAATGCGTGGTAATTGTGAGGGTTTAACCTGAGCTAAGAGTGGATCATGTATCCACATTATTATCATGAAAATAAAAAAGGAAATAGTAAAAATCCTGCTTCTCATTCTCTCTCCTTGATTTTAAAGGCAATTTACGGAAAAAAATTTTCGATATTAAACATTAATCGCCTTTAATAAGCAATCTTTTTTTACTTTTTCTCCTTTAGGAAAATAGAACGGGATATGAATTCTGCAATGAGACACAGATGAACACCATACGTACCCATAAACTCAAGATGCAGGCATTGTATGTAACTCGCCCGACAGGTGATTAACAGTACTTCTCTCTCCTGCTGAAAAATCCGTGTTTATCTGTGTTCTTCAGTGTCCAATTGCAATTTTTAGGCGGCAGTATATCGTATGCTTTTGTTGACCTTACTTAAAAGGTTCGACAACTTCGACCCCTCGGGGTACATTAAAGGTGAAGAGCTTGTCGGACATGTTCTTGTTAAGCCTTATATTTTTAAATTCGATAGTATTAACTACCTCGCCTTCGCTTTCGCGGAGTTCTATCTTGCCTGGCAACCAGAATCCCTCTTCCACCCATAATCGAATGTTCGTGTATTGGGACTTTGGATCTTTTGGCAACAGATCGAGTAGGTAAATTCGTTTTTTACCCTCTTCTTTTGTATCTGATAAGGTGATCTTATAATTCTTTTTCGCTGCCTCCACCGATTCTCCGTAACCAAATTCAAAAAACCCCATACCTTGTGAAGATTGTTTGCTTCCAATCTCATATTTTTCGACCTGTTTTTCTGATGGATGATATACCCATATATATCTTCCATCTACAATATTTACTTCATTACGGGGCGGATAAAATTTCAGGTACAGTTTTTTCGGTTTCTTGTAACTCATCTCACCCTGAGAGGTTTCTGTGGATTCAAGCAGGACAATGGTACGGGTATATACTATATCTGCCTTAAGAGTCTTAAATGCCGAATTGGCTTTTTCCATTTCGTCAAGGACTTCTGTTATATTTTTTCCTGCAGGAATTTCTTTGGACAAGACCTCTGTATGAAAAAGATAAAGATTTACAACGAGGAAGACAAACACAATCAATTTGTTTTTATACATGATGCTCTCCACGGAGACCTAACTCCATTTTTTCAAAATGCTCAATAACATGGATAATTTCACGAATGGTGTCTATTTCAAAGTCAGGGACTACCTCTGTTTCCCTGTACTCTTTATAACGGAGCAGAACTGTCTTCGTTCCTGCAGACTTGCCACACATAATATCGTATTTATAGTCGCCAACCATTAACAAATGGTCAGTATGGATATTCATCCTCTTACTCAGTAAAAAAATGGAATCAGGGGCGGGTTTTGGCTTCGTATCCTCACGGCTGACGATAAATTCAAAATGCAATTTATGTTTGTGAAGGACGGTTTCTACCGATTTACGGGAATTACGGGTTAAAAGCGCCTTTTTTAACCGCTTTTTGGAGATATACTCAAGCATTTCCAGTACCCCTTCGTTCAGTTCTGATTCACTTGCTGATTGTGCCTCATAACGTTCGAGGATTTCTAATGCTCTTGCACGCTCTTCAGGACTCGACCTTTCTGCGTAATCAATAATAAACCCGACTTTTGCGCCAATCTCTCTTTCGATAGCTGCAAAGTCTACATTCGGTTTTGTAAGTGTTCCATCCATATCAAATATTATTCCACGTAACATAATAGCCTCTTTTATCTCTTTTTAAGTATTTTGATGTTTATTGAAGTTCTCTTATTCTATCAGTAATCACAAGGCTTTCAAGGGAATTTAATTCTTGTGTATATTTATCGTTCTTGATATATTTTTAGGACAAGGTACGACATAAGTACGACATGAAATCTTTAACAGGCCAACAAAAATCAGGAGTCAGCACATGAAAGAATTGACAGAAAAAGCAAAAAAGTTTCAGACTTTCCGCAATTGGCCTGGTGTATATGAGGCTTGAACAAATGCTACCTACGTGATAGTATAACTGAAAGATAAATCCTGTAATGAGTCATGGTCATTGCGGAATATACGAAATTAAAGCTTACTGGTGTATATCAGATTAGAAGCCAGGAAGCTAATAAAAAGGCTGATTGTGGAAGCCATGACCTTCTGCAATTGGCCTTTTGTTTTTAGGAAGAGGAATATGCAGGGTAAAAAGATATCAAAGACAAGGAAAGAAAAAAAGGTTAGCGACATGACCGTTGGAGAGCTTAAAAAGCTTATCAAAGATACTGTTTTGGAGGCCATTGATCCCGATTACGGGCTTGAGTTAAGACCAGAGGTTGAGTTTAAATTAGAAGAATCTTTAAAGAGGAAAGCAAAAGGAATTCCACTTGAGACGGTGGTAAAGGAACTAGGACTTGAATAAATATAGTGTGACCATTCTACCAAAAGCTATTGATGAACTCTCAAAGATTGATAAGCCTATGGCAAAGAGGATTACGGATAAACTGGCTTGGTTTTCTAAGAATATAGAAGTGGTGGAACTTCTGCCACTTCGCAGTGAGCTTTCAGGGCTTTACAAACTAAAGGTTGGAGCTTACCGGGTTATTTATGAACTGGATCAATCCAAAAGGATTGTTATTGTTCACAAGATAGGACACAGGCGTGATATTTACAAATAAGAGGTTTCGTTTAAAGTCTTGCCATCACCAAATGGTAAAAGATTAAAGGATAGCTTGACGAAGCGAAAAGCCGTAATCCTGGACGGCCTGCCCTTAATTTTCAATCCAGGGTCATTGCGGGAGATGATAAGATGATAAAGTGAAGCCAGAGGATAAAACAACTATTTATAAACAAGTTTTTTATGATTATACACTTCGCAATTGTCTATCATATACAAAACCACACAAAACAGACCTTACATATAATGACCTTAAAGGGAATAGTGCCGATTTAGCGAAAAAGTTAAAAGGTTTGTTTAATGTCATAAACCTTGAGCCAGAGAAGCAAGAGAAAGCCAACGGGCAAGACCTTCATTTTACTTACAACAAACGTACATACTCAACAGTATTTTGAGTATGTA
>SULG01000046.1 GCA_005524015.1 Candidatus Jettenia ecosi | reverse complement strand
CCCTCACCCATTGCTCTGATGTCCTCGAATAGAGCGCCTTATCCAATCCCAGCTCTTTTGCTACTTGTACTACAGCTCGTGACGCTCCGTATTCCTTTGATGCCCTTGCTTTGTGTGCATCAGCAGAGTCTTTGGGTATCACATCGCCTCTGAGGGCTGCTTGAATGAGCTTGAGTTGCTCAAGGCTCATTCCCGTAAGCCGTCCCTGGGTGGTATGTTTGACCTTGCCATTGTCTCGAAAAGATGAGCGAATGAGTCCGTAGTAGGTAGAGCGATGCCTCTGAATTTCCAGATGAAGAGGATGGTGTTTTCTTATCATGGCTACTATTGTGCCTGATTACCACAGTATAAACCAATATAAATTTGTATGTTGTATGGCTACATATGAAATAAAAAAACTACCCAATTATAAATAACACAAATACTTAGCGCATTTTCTCTAAAGAAAATGCGCTACAGAAAAAAAATTCCCATACTATATAAATAAATTTGTCTGTTTTCTCTGTACCCTCTGCGGTGAATTATTTCTCTGTTGTTAACGGGCTGACATCATTGCATCTCTTAGTACTTGTATGGTATGCACACAGGTAATTTCAGAACCTCGTGAGGCAAGAAGATCCTCGATCTGCATTCGGCATCCGGGACATCCCGTTGCTACTGCTTTTGCGCCGCTTTTTTCTATGGTTCTTGCCTTATGTTCACCAATCTTCATAGAGAGGTCATAATGCAGTATATTAAATATTCCACCACCGCCGCAGCATCGTTCCGGGGTTTCCATTTCCTGAAACTGGGCCGAACGTCTCAAGATATCCCTCGGCTGCTTCGAGATATTTTGTCCCCAATGGAGATGGCATGGATCGTGGTATGAGATCTTTGTCGCTAATGGCTGTAGTTCATACGTAAAATATTTTTCAATAAACTCGGATATATCATAGAGTTTTTCTCTGAATTTTTGAGAACGATCGCCTAAGATATGATGGTAATCCCTTTTCAGTGTCCTTCCGCAAGTGGCGCAAGCAGTAATAATAAAATCAACCTGGGCTTCCTCAAATACCCTTACGTTTGTTTCCGCTAATTTCCGCGCTGTTTTTACGTCTCCCAGCGACCGTGCGGGAATACCGCAGCATAGCTGTTTGGAGGGAATGATTACCTCAACATCGAGATGGTGTAATACCTCGACCACTGCATCAGCAATATCGGTATAAACATAGTTGATAAGGCATCCCACATAAAAACCCACCCGCATTTTAGGATTATGTATCTTTTTTGTAGTACGGTATTTGTCTAATACAAATTCTTTTGCCAGAGGCGGAATCCATCTTCCATCCATAAACATCAGCGGTAAATGCCTCATGACGCCATGTCGTTTTAAGGGGACAATCCGTTGAAAAGCGCTGGCTGATTTTAAAAGAAGATTAAAGAGCCATCTTCGGGGGAGAAAGAGCTGTAATATTATTCGTGGTATAAGCCATATTCCGATATGATTTGCCAGGTCATCGGTCATTGTCTGTATAATAAAATCATAATCGACACCCGAAGGGCAGATACTGGAGCATCGGAGACATTTCTTACAGGAGAGAAGATAATCCCTCAACTGTTCCGTGTAAAAGATCTCGCCATCCCGTAATGCTTCTGCAAGGCTAATGCGACCCCGCGCTACCATGGACTCGTTACCTGTTTCGATAAAAACAGGGCAGATTGAGCGACACTTACCACATTTAGCGCACTTGTTAATTTCTGTTTCCCGTGTTTTCGTAACCATAATTTTTATTTTACAATACCTTATTCTTTATCATGTACTTCATTCTGTTGTTTTCCTTAAATCTTGGAAAATATCTATTTAATATAACACAAATTTACTATAATTTAAATAAACTAATTCACTTACTGTTGCAGGGTATTTCGTATAGCGGATAAATAGCAGTGTTATATTATGAATTATCTTTAAACTTCTTAGGCTTTTATGATCTATCTGCCAGGACAGGATTTTGTACGCTCCTGCGTACTTACTTTATGGAATATGACGTATGTCAAAAATAAAAATTCTTCCCTCATCTGTTATTAATAAAATTGCTGCGGGTGAGGTGATTGACCGCCCGGCATCTGTAGTAAAGGAATTGATTGAAAATGCTATTGATGCCGGAGCATCGAGAATTGATACGTATTTAGAAGATGGGGGCAGAAAACTGATACGTGTCTCAGATGATGGTATCGGGATGGATACTGAAGACCTTGCGATTGCCTTTCAAAGCCATGCTACGAGTAAACTGCATAGTGCAGATGATTTATTCTCAATTCATTCTCTGGGTTTTCGGGGAGAAGCGCTGCCGAGTATTGGAGCCATTTCACATGCGTGTATTATTTCCAGGGCGAAAGAGGCTATACACGGAGCGGAAATAAGAATCGACGGCGGGGTTCTTGGGCAAATGAAGGAGCGGGGTGCGCCTGAAGGCACACAAGTTGAGGTAAGGGATCTGTTTTTTAATACTCCTGTACGGAAAAAATTCATGAAGACTGCACCTACGGAAATAGCGTATATCTCCGAAGTATTAACGAGATTTTCTCTCTCCTATCCGAAGATTCATTTTACCCTTATGCATAACAACAGGATGGTGTTCAATCTTCCACCCGTTCGTGATGTAGCTGAGCGTATTGGGATGTTCTTTGGTGAGGAGATGAGAAAACACCTTATCAGCGTATTTCTAAGAGAGGAAATGTGTACCCTTTCAGGATATATTGTGCCTCCTTTTTTTAATAAAGCGAATGCAAGGATGCAATTCATATTTTTGAATGGCCGCTATATCAAGGATAGCGCTATCTTTCGGGCTATTCATGAGGCTTATCACGGAAAATTAATGCATAAGAGGTATCCGATTGTTTTCTTGTTTCTTCAGGTGGAGCCATCCGAGGTGGACGTGAATGTTCACCCGACAAAAATTGAGGTGCGTTTCCGGAATACGAACGTGATGTATAATTACATCCTTTCAGCATTAAAAGAAGGTTTAAATAAATCAACAACTCAACCTGCTACGATACTATCTCCTATACAAGAGCTGGAAAGGGAATCGATAAAGACAAAAGGAGCAGACCTTATAAGAAAGTCTTTATGGGAACAATTCTCGTTTAAAAGGGCAGATGAGCTTTCCACAAGACATGGATTAGCAAAGAGGCATGAACACACCTCTCCTCTTTGCGAAGGCGCAAACAGGGACGATGGAAAATCTGCTTTGAGACCTATATCGGAGATAGATAATGATATTCAAACGAACAGAGAAACAGATAAAGAAAAAAAGATAAGAATTCCGGAAGGCATTATGAGAAGCGAGAGAGTATATCTCCAAATTCATAATTCCTATATCGTAGAAGAGACAGAAGATGGATTGAACATTATAGATCAACATGCCCTGCACGAGATAATCTTGTACCATGAAATAGAATCGAGTATACGCGCTTCCAGGTCTTTTAGTCAGCGCTTACTAATACCCGAACTTGTCGAGCTGAATCCAAAAGATTTTTTTAGTGTTATCAGCTTGAGAGAATATCTGGAATCGATAGGAATTGAGGCTGAGGAGTTTGGTCAGCATACGGTTGTGATCCGTTCCTTTCCACAAATTCTGAAGCATTTAAATGCTAAAGCATTTATAGAAGAGATACTAACCGAATTGAGCGAGGAGGATTTCCTGAAAGGAAAAGATAAGATTTTAAGCAAGTTAATCAGCGTTATGGCATGCAAAGGCGCTATCAAGGCAGGTCAAAGGCTTGAACCTCAAGAGATAGAAGAACTCCTGGAAAAGAAAAGAAGTATACATGCATACATACATAACTGTCCACACGGCAGACCAACGGCTTTAAATTTTTCTCTGGATGAGCTACAAAGGCAATTCAAGAGAAAATAGCAATAATAAAATATCGTAACACGGATTTTAAACTATCCTATGTTTTTTTATAGTGAGAGTTTAAGCATATTTAAAGGGCCAAGAAATCACTTGACTTTTATTTTTACGAGTGATAAGATTTTTATATAATTCATTGTGGCAGTTTGTATTACGGTAAAATAAGACATTTCTTTGGTGTAGAGTACATGTTTGAATTAATGGTTGAAACAGATTTTTCTGCGGCGCATAACCTGCGGGAATACAAAGGGCAATGCGAGAGGCTTCACGGTCATAATTGGAAGGTTCAGGTTGTTTTAAAAGCTGAAAATTTGAACAAGTTAGGTATGGTTATGGATTTTCGGGAAGTGAAAACTATTCTTGGAGAGATCATAAATACTTTTGATCATGCTTACTTGAACGAACTTCCTGCTTTCAAGGTTTTAAACCCAACGACGGAAAATCTTTCTCGATTACTCTATAATGAATTAAAGAGTAAACTGCCCGCCGGAGTGATGGTCGGCAGAGTAACAACCTGGGAATCTGACCGTTGTGGGGCTGTATATTTTGAATGAGTTCTTTTACAATATAAGGGTAGGCAATGGCGGTAATATTACAAGTGGCCCTCGACTTTGTTGATCTTCACCGGGCTGTAAAGGTAGCTCAGGAGGCGATTGAAGGAGGAGCTGATTGGCTTGAGATTGGCACTCCGCTTATTAAGAGCGAAGGGATGAATGCGATACGCCATTTTAGAAAGTTATTTCCTGCTGTAACTCTGATTGCTGATATGAAAACTATGGATGCAGGCCGTACTGAGGTGGAGATGGCTGCAAAAGCGGGCGCAAATATTGCCGTTGTGATGGGGCATGCTCCTGATTCAACAATAAGGGAATGTATAGAGGCGGGAAGAAATTATGGTATAAAAATTTGTGTAGACTTTATGAACGATAGCAAAATCGATGAACATATTACGAATATAGAAAAATGGGGCGCAGATTATATTGCCGTTCATACCGCTATAGATGATCAAATGCATGGGGAAACGCCCTTCAATATGTTGCAGCGTATCGGTAGTAAAGTGAAAATACCCATTGCTGTTGCAGGTGGTATAAATTCTGAAAACGTACTGGATACCGTAAATGCAGGAGCAAGCGTTGTTATTGTTGGTGGCTATATTACGAAATCAAAAAACGCAAAAGTTGCAACAGAAAGTATTAAGAATGCGATTAGAGAGAACCGGAAGATCTGTACGACACTATTTAAAAGGGTAGCGCCCGAAGAAGTCCGGGATGCTTTAATGAAACTTTCTACGGCGAATATCTCAGATGGTAGCCACCGTGCAGAAGGTATTACCGGATTATACCCAATATATACTAATATGAAATTGCTCGGCAATGCGGTTACTGTCCGGACATATCCTGGCGACTGGGCAAAGCCGGTTGAAGCTATAGATATTGCAAAAGAGGGCGATATAATTGTGATTGATGCGGGAGGGACTGGTCCTGCAGTTTGGGGAGAATTAGCAACTCACAGTGCATTGCAAAAAAAAATACGGGGTGTGGTTATTTATGGAGCAATGCGGGACGTTGCAGAAATCAGGAAATTAAACTTTCCGGCTTTCACAAAAATGGTGATGCCAATGGCGGGTGAACCAAAAGGATTTGGTGAGATTAACGTGCCGATTCGCGTATCGGGAATTCAAATAAATCCCGGTGATTGGATTATAGGAGATGATGATGGGTTGATGGTGCTTCCCCAGTCAGAAGCAGATATTATGGTTAACTACGGTATGGATTGTTTAGAAAAAGAGAACAGGATTCGGGAGGAAATAATATCTGAAAAAAGTTCTTTAGGAAAAGTCATAGATGTGTTAAAATGGGAAAAAAGATGATTTTATTAGACTTAATCTAAAGATTCGATTGAGGTAATTAAATAATGAAGTGTGAGTCCTGCAATAAAAAGCATGCGACGGTTCATTTAACCGAAATTGTTGGCACCGCAAAGAAAGAGCGACACCTCTGCGAAGAGTGCGCGCAAACCGTTAATACACAACTTGCAAAAATTCCAACACCTACAGAGATATTGACCAGTCTGATTAATCAAGTAGCGCCAGAAATTAACGAGATGTCTAAGATCTCTTGCCCGGTATGTGGATTATCCTATCTGGATTTCCGCTCTCATGGTCGATTGGGTTGTCCTATGGATTATACTATTTTCAGGAAAGGTTTGATCCCGTTATTAGAAAAGATGCATGGTAGTACTCAACATGTAGGAAAGGTTCCTTCGAGGGCCGGAAAAGAATTAATCAAAAAAAATGAACTCATGCAATTACGAAGCGAACTCAATAAAGCGGTAGAAAAAGAGGATTATGAAAAGGCGGCGGATTTGAGAGACAAGATTTATGAACTTTCAGGCGACAACAATAATGAAGATTAGTGATTTAACTGATAATACAGGAGAATGGCTAAGAGGAACGGGACCAGATTCTGATATTGTTATTAGCAGCAGGATTCGTTTGGCAAGGAATGTGGCACGATTTCCCTTTCTTTCGAGAGCCAATGTAAAGCAAAAAACGGAACTTGAAGAAATCATAAGGGATAAGATTAAGGAATCTGAGATTACCCAGGACCTTTTTTATGTAAATCTTGCAGATGTTTCGCCTGTAGATCGGCTTTTTCTTGTAGAACGTCATCTTATTAGTAGAGAGCATGCCGGAGGAGAGGGTGTAAGGGGCGTTGCCTTTGGAAAATCAGAAACCATTAGTCTTATGGTAAACGAAGAAGATCATCTGAGAATACAAGTAATTCGTTCGGGATTTGAATTAAAAGAAACATGGAAAACAATTGATGATATTGATAATAAGTTAGAGAAAAAGATAAACTATGCTTATTCCTCACGTTTTGGTTATTTAACATCCTGCCCTACGAATGTTGGCACCGGAATGAGAGCCTCTGTTATGTTGCATTTACCTGCATTGGGCATGACACACCATATTGAAAAGGTATTTAATGCGGTTGTAAAACTTGGACTAGTAGTAAGGGGAATGTATGGTGAGGGGACGCAAGTTTCCGGAGATTTGTATCAAATCTCCAATCAGTTTACCCTTGGGAAATCAGAATTGGAAATTATTGAAATTATAGAGAGTGTGATTCCCAGGATTACCAGTTATGAGCGAATGGCGCGAAAGGCATTGGTTTCTGAAAGCCGGGAACAATTGGAAGACCGTGTATGGCGGTCTTACGGTATGCTTAAGGTCGCGCGGACGATTTCTTCCGATGAAATTTTGCACTTGCTATCTCAAGTACGAATGGGCGTTAACTTAGGAATAATTAATGATATTCAAATGAAAACGTTAAATGAACTCTTCATACTAACACTACCTGGGCATTTACAAAAGTTAGAGGGAAGAGAGCTTACTTCTGCTCAGAGAAATATTATTCGCGCATCGTATGTAAGAAAGCGCCTTGAAAAGATAGAAAGTTGAAAGGATAGGTATGTACTATGTTTGATAGATTTACTGATCGTGCTAGAAAAGTCATGGCGCTCGCACGCGAGGAAGCCAGGCGATTCAATCACGAATATATTGGAACCGAGCATATTTTGCTGGGGTTGGTGAAGGAAGGCAGCGGGGTTGCGGCCAATGTTTTGCAAAATCTCGATATAGAGCTGAAAAAAATACGTCTTGAAGTAGAAAAAATTGTGCAAAGCGGTTCAGACCTTGTTTCCGTAGGACAGTTACCTTTCACCCCGCGTGTAAAAAAGGTACTGGAATATGCTATGGAAGAAGCACGGGCATTAGGGCACAATTATATTGGGACAGAACATTTATTATTGGGATTGCTGAGAGAACAGGAAGGTGTCGCGGCACAGGTGTTGTTAAATCTTGGCGTAAAACTTGAGGATGTACGGGAAGAGGTTATTGGATTGCTGGGCTCTGAAGCTGCTCAGGGGGGCGCCAATCAGGAGAAAGAAGAAAAGAAGGGGAAATCGAAAACCCCTGCTTTAGATTCTTTTGGGAGGGATCTTACACAACAGGCGAGGGAACATGAGCTTGATCCTGTTATTGGACGTCAGGATGTGATTGAACGTGTTATTCAAGTCTTGTGCCGTCGCACAAAGAACAATCCTGTGTTGTTAGGTGAGGCTGGTGTTGGAAAGACAGCTATCGTTGAAGGTCTCGCACAAGCGGTTGTGCAGGGGAATATTCCTGAATTATTAAGAGACCGGCGGATTGTAGCCCTGGATCTTGCAATGATGGTCGCTGGTACGAAATACAGGGGTCAATTCGAGGAACGTATTAAAGCGGTAATGTCTGAGGTAAAAAGGGCAAAAAATATCATCCTGTTTATTGACGAGCTGCATACTCTGGTAGGCGCAGGTGGCGCAGAAGGTGCGATTGACGCATCCAATGTTTTAAAACCTGCATTATCACGGGGTGAAATCCAGTGTATTGGCGCTACTACGCTCGATGAATATAGAAAATATATTGAGAAAGATGGCGCCCTCGAAAGAAGATTCCAGACTATCGTTGTTGAACCTCCTTCGAAGCTGGAAACCATTGAAATACTGAAAGGACTTCGTGACCGATATGAGGCGCATCACAAAGTTCAAATCCTGGATGAGGCTTTAGAGTCTGCAGCAGAGTTATCAATTCGCTATATTACGGGAAGATACCTTCCTGATAAGGCTATCGATGTAATTGATGAGGCATGCGCAAGGGTGAGGCTCAAAGCAACGACACAACCTCCTGATCTGAGGCATATCGAGGAAGAAATCAATAAACTGGAAAAAGATAAGGACGAATCTGTAGCAATACAAGATTTTGAGAGAGCTGCCCGCCTGCGGGATAAAGCGGATAAGCTGAAAAAGAAAAAAGAGTCTATTGAAAAGGAATGGCGGGAAACCCGCGCTGAGGTCGAGGGTGTTGTAAACAGTGAAGTTGTAGCTGAAGTTGTTTCTAAGATGACAGGGATTCCTATTACCCGTATCGAATCTGCTGAGGCGAAGAGATTACTTCGTATGGAAGAAGAGCTTCATAAGATGGTAATTAGTCAGGAAGAAGCGGTAAAAGCGATTGCCAAAGCGATACGTCGTTCTCGCGCAGGATTGAAAAACCCTAATCGTCCGGTAGCGTCCTTTATATTTGTAGGTCCATCCGGTGTAGGTAAGACTCACCTTGCAAGATCACTGGCTAAATTCCTGTTTGGAGAAGAGGAAGCCCTTATTCAGATTGATATGTCTGAGTATATGGAAAAGCACAACATCTCACGATTAATTGGCGCCCCTCCAGGCTATATTGGCTATGAAGAGGGAGGTCAACTGACAGAAAAAATTCGCCGGCGCCCGTATGCCGTGGTATTGTTGGATGAGATTGAGAAGGCCCATCCTGATGTATTTAATATGCTCCTGCAGATTATGGAAGATGGGAAGTTAACTGATAGTTTCGGGCGGCATGTCGATTTCCGGAATGTAGTTATTATTATGACCTCAAATATCGGAGCGGATGTTATTAAGAATCAGGCATCTTTAGGTTTCAAAAAGGTAACGGATGAACACACCTATGATACCATGAAAGAACAACTCAAGAAAGAAGTTGATAAACATTTCCGTCCGGAGTTCTTAAACCGGGTAGATAATATTATCGTCTTCAAACCTCTGAATAAGGAAAATTTGAAGAATATTATTGAGATTGAATTGAAAGGTGTTAAACAGAGACTGCAGAGTTTCAATATTGAAGTTACCTTATCGGATGATGTGCTGGAATTCCTGATAGAGAAAGGATATAATCAAAATTACGGCGCGCGTCCGCTGCGAAGAGCGATAGAAAGTTATTTAGAGGACCCGCTTTCAGAAGAGATATTACAGGGCAAGTTCGAGGGGAAGAGACATGTGAGGGCAAGGGTGCATGAGGACAAGCTTGTCTTTGATGAGGTGACTGAAAAACCAGAGCCTGCATTAGCAAATGCTGAAAGTAATCTCTAAATGAAACAAAATAATTTGAAATAAAAAAGGGGAGAGTGAAAACTCTTCCCTTTTTTTATTTCAGGATATTGAGAGTAATTATAGTATTTGGTTTCCTATGTCAAAAACAGGCGTCGTTTATGTTTGCCAGCACTGTGGTTGGAAGAGTTTAAAATGGGTCGGGCGTTGTGGCGGTTGTGGGGAATGGGACTCGACCGTTGAAGAAATTCAGACTCCTCGTACCGGCTTACATTCCAAATCTGCCGCATTTAACCGTGAATTGCCACAGCCCATAACAAGGGTGAAATCACCGGAATGCCCGTGCATAGAGACGGGAATGAAAGAATTTGACAGGATTTTAGGTGGTGGGATAATTGTTGGTTCCGCTGTGTTAATTGGTGGAACACCCGGTATTGGCAAATCTACACTTCTTTTACAAATATGTCAGAATATCAGCCAAAAAGGGTACACAACTCTTTATATTACTGGTGAAGAGTCGGTAGCCCAAACTAAGTTACGGGCTGAAAGGTTATCCATCCTGTCAGATAATTTACTGGTTGTTGCAGAAACAAATCTTGATTTTATCCTGGAAAATATCCATAATACTCATCCGACTATGGTGGTGATTGATTCTATTCAAATGATCTATAAATCTCAACTCGATTCCTCTCCGGGAACGGTTGCACAAGTACGCCAATGTGCTAATGAGTTGATTTACACTGCCAAGTCCACCGGGTCTGCTATTTTCCTGGTTGGGCATGTAACCAAACAAGGTATTATTGCTGGTCCTAAAGTTTTGGAACATATGGCAGATACGGTCTTATATTTTGAAGGAGAAAAATCCCAATGCTATCGTATTTTGAGAGTTGTTAAGAACAGGTTCGGTTCTACCGATGAAATCGGTATTTTCGAGATGAGAAAAAATGGATTGCAGCAAGTAGACAACCCGTCCGAAATATTTATTTCGCAAGGCAGGAGGATTAGCACCGGTTCGGCTATTATTCCTTGTATGGAAGGAACCAGGGCTTTACTGATTGAGATTCAGGCCCTCGTTGCAAGGGCAAATTTCGGTATGCCGGAAAGGAAAGTTAGTGGAGTAGATTATAATCGAGTGTCTATGATCCTCGCTGTTCTTGAAAAACGGATAGAACTGAAGTTAGGAGGGCAGGATATTTTTGTGAATATCGTGGGAGGGGTTCAGATAGATGAGCCGGCAGCAGACCTCGGTATTGCTATGACGATTGCATCAAGTTTCAAAGAAAAGGTAATACCATCAGATATGGTAGTTATTGGAGAAGTAGGACTTGGTGGAGAAGTTCGCAATGTAAATCAAATTGAGATCCGGTTGAAAGAGGCACAAAGGCTCGGTTTTAAAAGAGCCGTTATTCCAAAGGATAATGTAAAAGGTATTGGGAAAGAATTTGGGATAGAATTGATCGAGGTTGGTTATCTTTCTGAAGCTATAGAAATTATAGGATAAATTATCGTGAAATATCAGAAATTAGAACAAAAAGGCTTGTTGGTAGGAATTACATGGGTACTACTCTTGTGTTTATCCTGGAGAATCCATGCAGACACTTACGAAGATGGCAGAATTACTGTAAAGCACGCAGAATTACCTATTAAGAAAAATGGTCAGCATATCCAGTTTAATCATCCTTATGAACTGACCGGAATTGTTGTTACCAATGCGTTATCGAATATTTCTTATGAAGAGAAGGGTTTTTTGAAAAAGAAAGATAATTTAAAGGTTTTTCAAGATGATGAGATAAAGAAATTGGTTCCTTTGATTATTCAGGCATTTTCCGTTGCCACGCCGAAACAGGCTATTATCATCTCATCCTATTCTGAGCGTTTCATTTTGACAGACCAACAGAATTATTGTGTATTATTCATGACCGATAATATGTTAAATATCGCTTTTAGCCGGATTCATATGTTTCAAAGCTATAGCGAATCTGTATCGTATGAAAAGAAGCACATAAAAGGAGGAATTACAGGAGGAGAGAATCCTACCAGGATGAGACGGAATCGCTTCTGGAAGGTAATCCCATCGGCTGGACAGCGGCTTGAGCCAGACCATGAAAACTGGCTTCTCATAAATTTATCAGATGAAATATACCATCAACCCATCGTGCCAAAGGCAAAAACCGTTGACGAAAAGATCAAGCAAGGCACATCTGATATTGATGCTCGCCTCAGAAAGTTGGAAGGAATGATGGGGGGGGGCGGTGTACATGATCAGCCGGATTCAGCGATTCCCGAAAAAGGGGATAGTAAAAGTAAAGTAAAAAATAAACTTGCCATTCTCCGTGAAATGGTCAGCGAGGGGATTGTCTCAGAGGAAGATTATGATTACAAAAAGGCTAAATTGCTGAGAGAAGCTATGATTGATATGAGCATCAAAGACCAATTGAGAGAGATAAAAGAGCTAAAATCGGAAGGGTTAATTACTGAAGATGACTATAATGAAAAGAAGAAGGAGTTGTTAGACCAGCTTTAATTGTCACGGAATACAGGTTATTCAAGCATGTTTCTGTTTATGACCCCTCTTTCTGTTTTCCTGAATAAAGAATAGTAAAGGCGAAGTATTTGCTGATCATAAAAGGAGGATGCAATGTTTAAGACATTTACATCTCAAGATGCAATATTTTTGGCGTTAATGACGAATGCACATATAAACATCAGACATTTATATCAAGCACAGGGGCATACTATTAGCGATGAGCAAGCATCTGAATTTGTTATGAAAATATACGAGAAATACCTTAACACACTTGGTCCCTCATCCAAATGATAGTATCACCGCAGAATACTTCTAATTAAGTGAGATGTTGACATGGAAGAACATATCATGCCCATTGATGATTTACATCTGAGTGAACAAGATCGTCAGACTCGTAAAGATTATTTAGATTTTACGGAAAGAGACGTAAATTTGCTCAAAGAATTAAAAGGACTTATCCATCATCATGTGGATGATATTGTAAATAAATTTTATAATCATCTCTTGGGGTTTAAAGAAACACGGGTTTTTTTTATTGACGAAGAGATAATTAAGAAAGTCAAACGCACACAAAAGGAATATCTTCTCATGATAACTGAAGGGATGTATGATGAGAAATATTTTGAACATCGATTAAAAGTTGGAAAGACGCATGATCGTATAAATCTATTTCCTTACTGGTATATTGGAGCATATTGCTTATATCATCGAATCATCTTCCCGCTTATCATAGAAACGTATAAAGCTCAACCTGATAAAATGAGAGACTACATCCTGGCTCTGGATAAGATTATGAACTTAGATATGCAATTGTCTATAGATACCTATATCCACAGCTATAATGCCGCATTACAGGAAAGGGTGCGGTTTACTGAAATACAAAATAGAAAGATTGAGGCTGCCAGTAAGGCCAAGAGTGAGTTTCTGGCAAATATGTCTCATGAATTACGTACCCCGTTAAACGCAATTATTGGTTTTTCAGAGGTACTTCATGATGAACTATGCGGCGATCTGAATGAGGAGCAGATGGGATTTGTTAAGGATATACACAGCAGTGGCCAGCATCTCCTGCAAATGATTAACGATATCCTGGATCTTTCAAAGATAGAATCGGGTAAACTGGAACTGAAATATGAGGAATTTGAGATTGGAAGGGCTATGGATGAAGTCCTGACCACACTAAAAGGGCTTGCTAACAAGAAATCTCTAACCGTCGAGACCATTATCCATAATCCCGCTGAACGTCTCTTTGCAGATCATGTAAAATTCAAACAGATTTTATATAATTTGCTTTCTAACGCTATTAAGTTTACTCCTGAAAAAGGAAAGATTATTATCCGTACTGATACCGGTAAGGATGAGAATGAAAAGGATTTTATCGAAATTAAGGTTACCGATACTGGTATTGGGATTGCGCCTGAAGATTATTCTAAGATTTTCGTTGAATTTAAACAGGTTGACAGCTCTGTATCGCGTAAATATGAGGGAACAGGACTGGGGCTTGCCCTCTCTAAGAGGCTTGTTGAACTGCATGGAGGCAAGATAGGGTTTGAGAGTAAGTTTGGTGCAGGAAGTACCTTTTATTTTGTTTTACCAAAAAATCCATTTACACAGCCACGCAGTGTGAAAAAGGGCGCTTCGTTACAAGAAGGATCAGCAAATCGTGAACTAGTGTTGGTTGTAGAAGATGACCCTAAAACCAGCGAGTTATTATGCATTTTTTTACATAATGCAGGATATCGGACAATCACTGCCTTTGATGGCGAAGATGCTTTGCAAAAGGCTAGGCAGTACAGGCCATTTGCTATTACTCTGGATGTAATGCTTCCCAAAAAAGATGGTTGGGAGGTGTTAAAAGAACTCAAAGAAGATGATGAAGTTAAAGATATTCCCGTCCTTGTCGTTTCAATTGTAAATGATAAAGATATTGGATTTGGGCTGGGGGCAACGGATTATCTGTGTAAACCGGTAAGCAGAAATGATCTCCTGTCTAAACTAGCCTCTTATGGATTACCTCCCGTTGTTAATAGCGCACATACCAGGGTATTGATTATTGATGATGAACCCAAATCAGTCGAATTGCTTACTACTCTCCTCGCTTCTGAGGGGTATGAGGTGCTAAAGGCCTACGGAGGGAAAGAAGGGATCGATAAAGTTTTTCAATGTAAGCCTGATTTGATTCTTCTGGACTTGTTAATGCCTGAGGTTAATGGATTTGATGTTATTGAAAAACTCAAGATCTCTCCGGAAACAAGCGCAATTCCCATTATTGTAATTACCGCCAAAGACTTAACGCAGGAAGATAAAGAAAAATTGAACCATTGTGTTTCACTCGTGGTTAGGAAGGGAACGTATTCCAGGGAGCGCTTCCTGAAGGATATTGCTGCTTTGCGAAATCGCTGAGTATAATCCCTGATTCTCATATCTATCTTCAACGTCTCAAAAATAACCATCATATAGAGCACAAAAATTTTTTATTCTGCACCAACTTACAAAAAACAAATTACTTGAAACTAAAATGAAAAACGGATACACTATTTTTGTAGATTTTATAAAAAGGGTCATCGGATCGAATTACAAATATCTACCATTTTCTATTTCTTTACCACGTATCTAGATTGGTAGAGAGATACGTGAATAAAAAGAAATTTTGAAACTTTTATTTAGGATAATTTGTTTTAAACTTTAAGTAAATGTGCTTAATCCTTTGTAAAGAAGTACAAGATTAAAGGAGTATAAAAATGTCAGAACATTTTTCGAATAAAGAAGTCGGGGAAAAATATAAAGCCGTGATTTCTTCAACTAAATGCCCGAATTGTAGTGGCGAAGCAATTTCTGTTATTGTTAAAGCAATGAAAGGGTCCACAATGGTAGGATGTTTTAGTTGTGGTTATAGCGATGTAATTATGTGGATTGAAAAACAGGTCATGGAAGCATTAAAGAATGCAAACGTATTTAATCAAGTCTGGAAAGAAGGCCAGTCGATAGAAATAGTTCTAAACTAGCCAAAACATCTCTTAGTATTTTATAAGTGAGAATATATCGTACTTACTTAAGACGTTTTTACCATTAAGAAAGGTCAACTCAATTAAAAAAGCGCACCCTGCAACGGTGCCGCCTAAAGATTCAACCATTTTACAGCAGGCAGCCATAGTTCCACCCGTTGCCAGCAAATCATCTACCATAAGCACCCGTTGACCTTTCGTAATGCCGTCTTTATGCATCTCAAGCGTATCTTTTCCATATTCAAGGTCATAACTCAAACTAATTTTTTCATAAGGAAGTTTGCCTGGTTTTCTCACCGGCACAAATCCAGCGCCAAGGTTAAATGCAACAGTGGGCGCCAGGATAAAGCCTCGTGCTTCCGCGCCAACTACAATGTCAATGTTCTTATCTTTATAATGATCGGAAATCATAGCAACAGTTTTTCTTAATCCCTTTGGATCTTGAAACACGGGTGTAATATCTTTAAAGATAATGCCTTTTTTAGGAAAATCAGGCACATCACGGACCAACTGTTTTAAGTCGCACATGGTTTCTTTACGCCTCTTTTGTCAATATATAATGTAATTTTTTAATAGTTTCTTTCTCTATCTGCCGAACTCGTTCACGACTTATGTTCAATATCTTTCCGATTTCTTCCAGGGTTTTGGGTTTTCCATCTGCCAATCCATATCGCATTTTTATTACCTTAGCTTCCCGTTCGTCAATAACTTCAAGGAGCCTTTTTACGGCTTCCCTCTCATACGTTTCCTCAAGCTCATCTTCAGGCGGAGGCGTTTTTTTATCCGGTATGATACTGCTCAATGCCCAAATAAGATCAGAACCCGTGACACCTGCCGTATCCAGAGATCCTGTTGAGTGTATTGCCTGTTCAATCGATTGTACTTTTCCTGCGGTAATATCCATTTTTTCTGCAATCTCATACCGGCTGGGAGGCCTTTCAAGCCTGTCGAGTAAATCGGTAGAAGCAGACTTTAATTTGGATATTTTTTCAACCATATATGAGGGAATGCGAATAGTCTTTGCCTTATCAGTTAAGGCTCTCCGGACTGCTTGCTTGATCCACCATGTTGCATAAGTGCTGAATTTATATCCAGTCGATGGATCAAATCCCTCTACGGCGCGAATTAAGCCTATATTTCCTTCCGCGATCAGATCTAAGAAGGAAAGCCCCCGATTAACATATTCTTTTGCAATACTAACGACCAGCCGGAGATTAGATCGTATTAGCTTCTCCCGCGCCTTTACATCCCCCTCCTTCACCTGCTTTGTTACTTCTTTCTCTTCTTCAGGAGATAATAGCGGAATTCTATTGATCTCTTTTAAATATGTTTGTAAAGCAGTCTCCGTATCACTATCTCCTTCATGTGCGAGGTGGTATTATTGAACATCCACAGTATTCGATTCTTCTTTCGGTATATCTTTGGTCCCGCTATGAGATTGTTGTGAATCCTTACCCGAAGATGATTGAAATTTTTCTTCTGCATCGGAGAGCTTCTTAATACTAAGCCCAATTTTTCTTGCTTCAGGCTCGATACGGATAACACGGACTTCCAATTCATCGCCAATGTTAACTATATCAGCAGGATTGCTGATCTTTTCGTTGGAAAATTCTGAAATATGCAACAGCCCTTCAATCCCTTTACCGAGTTCTAAAAATGCTCCAAAGTTTGTAAGTTTGGTCACTTTACCTTTCACGACATCGCCAACCTTGAATTGTTCAGGAATCTCTTTTGTCCATGGATCATCGGAAAGTTGCTTTAAACCTAATGCTACTCTCTTCTTTTCCCGGTCAACAGAGAGCACCACGGCCTCGACCTTATCACCCTTCTTTACGATTTCAGAAGGATGGCCAACTTTCTTTGCCCAGGACATATCAGAAATATGAAGTAATCCGTCTACACCCTCTTCAATCTCAATAAATGCGCCGTAGTTGGTTAAATTGCGGACACGCCCCTTAATTTTCGTACCTGCCGGATATTTCTCTTCGATAACCGTCCAGGGGTTCACTTCTGTCTGTTTCATACTCAGAGAAATTTCTTCTTTCTCTCTGTCGATTTTAAGGACAACAACCTCTACCATGTCCCCAATAGCTACCATTTCCGAAGGATGGTTTATACGTCGGGTCCAGGACATCTCGGATATATGAACAAGGCCTTCAATACCTGTTTCCAATTTTACAAAAGCGCCATATGACATGATATTAACAACCTGACCTTTTACCCGGGAGCTTACGGGATATTTTTCTTCTATATGCATCCAGGGGTTTTCTGACTTTTGTTTCAGTCCGAGAGCAACTTTTTCTTTTTCCTTATCAACATCAAGTATCTTTACCTCAACTTCATCATCAATAGCCAGCATTTCGGAAGGGTGGCTTATTCTGCCCCAACTCATGTCAGTAATGTGGAGAAGCCCATCCAATCCACCGAGATCAATAAAGGCGCCGAAGTCAGCTATATTTTTAACGACTCCTTTCCTAACCTGTCCGGCCTCAATTTCTGCTAACAATTCTTTTTTCTTCTTGTCGCGTTCTTCTTCAATCAATTTTCTTCTGGAAACAACAATATTTTGTCTTGATTCATCAATTTTAAGGATTTTACAGGTAACTTCTTTTCCAATGTATTGTGCAATATCGCCAGGCGGTTTTACATCAATCTGGGAAGCCGGCAAGAATATAGGCACACCCATATCTACCAGCAAGCCGCCTTTAATTTTTCTTGTAACTCGTCCGGTTATGATATCGCCTTCTTTATATTTAGCGATAACTCTTTCCCAACCACGTATGCGATTGGCTTTTCGTTTGGATAATTTAATAAGCCCCGAATCATCTTCTACTGCTTCTAATAAAACTTCTACCTCTTCACCAATTTTTATTTCGGAAGGATCGTCAAATTCAAATTTGGGTACCATACCTTCAGATTTATATCCACAATCTACGATAACATTATCTCCAAGGACACTAAGGATACGCCCTTTCAAGACTGTTCCTACTTCAAAATCCTGAATAGAGTCATAGTATGTGGATTCCATCTTCTTCTTGGTATCCTCATTTTCCATAATAGCTGCAACTTCTTTTTCAATATCCTCTAAATTTACATTATATTCTTTTAAAATATCACGATCCATAATTTGATAAATTCTCCGAAATAAAACCATAAAAACAAAAAAATTTTTATGAAATAAAGTACATTCTATAAAAACAAGAAAATCTTATTTTCTTACAATAGATTCAATCTCTTTCAATATCATAGTAAATACTTCCTCAATGGCCAAACGGGTAGTATTAATATAAACTGCGTCAATTCCTTTTGTGAGGGGAGAGTCAATTCTTGTTGTATCGCGCGTGTCACGTATTTCTATGTCTTTTATAACATCGTCATAAGAGACTTTTCCATTTGAGGGTTTAAACTCCACATAACGCCTTTTTGCGCGTTCTTCAATATCCGCATCGAGAAAAAACTTCTTTTCTGCCTGCGGAAATACAACGGTTCCCATATCTCTTCCCTCGGCAACTACATTTCCTCTTGCTGCAAGTTCTTGCTGAAATCTTACCATCCGTTGACGGATACCGGATTTATTCGAAATATAATGAATATTATTGGTAACAGAAGGCAAACGGATTTCCCTTGTAACGTTAATCCCGTCTATACAGATATGCAAACTTTCATCCCTACATTGGAATTCGATGATAGTTTGATCTAAAAGGTGGCATAAAGCATCTTCATCTTCAAGATTCACACTGAGTTGCATTGCCTTCCAGGTAAATGCCCGATACATTGCTCCTGTATCAAGATATTTAAAACCTAGCCGTTTTGCCAGCATTTTAGCAATGGTGCTTTTCCCGGACCCTGCAGGACCATCAATCGCTATTATCAATGATAAAAACTCCTTTTATCTCTTCCTGTAATTGTAATAGCGCCAGATTAAATGTGTTGCAAAATGTAAAATATACTATATAGAGCATTTTATTGCAAGTATTTTTTATTCAGCTTAATCCGCTTCGTTTCCTTATCCACCATTCTGTTGAAACGATAGCGAGTATTATCATAAAAATATACCAGTTATCCCACAATGATATTTGCCGTTTGCCTACAAGTTTTATTATAGAGGGATTTTCAAGAGAAAATGCGTCTTCAATATTTTTTACAGGAAGATCGAAATGCTTTCCCCCGGAAATCTCAGCTAGTCTGGCAAGTATATCCCTCCGGATAGATGGATCTTTAAATTCATTATTTTCTAATGCAATTTTAAAAACGGTGTAATCCTGCCCGATCTCATCATTTTCCTTCTTTGCTGTTGCCTTCGCAATATAATATCCTTCTCTATCGTGTTTCATGGTAAATTTATATTGGCCGTCATAGCCGGTAATCCCATGGGCGGAGTGTATGCTTTTTCCTGAAAATTCATTTGCAATATCGATATCTAAGGGTACGTCTGCCAGAGGTTGGTAGTTTCTGCCCAATACTTCAATCTTAATTTGTACCTCTTCATTCGGCAAAAAAGTTTCTTTGTTTACCGTTAAACGGACAGGATTCAGGGTAGGGTCTTTGATAAGCCATTTTATGGTATTCTGCCAAAATTTTATGTAATGCCTGTTGCTTCCGCCTTTCCCAACAGAGAGGAAACCCCATCGCCATAGAGAATCGGTTGTAATAGCCATACATCGGCCAAGCCCCACATCCTGAACTGAAATGAGAGGGGGATCTCCGTTTACCGGATAGGTTGCCAAAGGTATGGCTGTCGCTTTTAGCTGGGTAGCCACATTACACCCGTCTAATTCGGGAAGATCTTTCCAAACAGCAATGTTTCTATCGGTATTTTCATCGAGCATGGTTATGGGATGCTTCAGACCATCATCGGTCAGCGCTGCCTTTAATCGGGATGTATCGATAGTATCTTTTTCCGCATTAAGTTTTATGGGAAGAATTTCCTCGATGGCTGTGCCATCATAACCGCCTTGTGAAAATGAGATATCGCCACCAATCATCAGAAAACTTCCGCCCTGATCTATCACAAATTTTTGCAGGTTATTCAAATAATGCGAGAACCGGAAGAATGATGTATCATAGGGACGGTAATCAAAATTTTGAAAAATAACCAGATCGAAACTGCTCAGCGCCTGAGTAAATAACTCATCCACGGGGAAAGGGATAAGGCTCAATTCTTCATTCCTTGCCTCAGAAAGGTCGGTCGGTGTCCGTAAAATAAAAAATGATATAAGATCGACATTCGGATCGCTTTTTAACACACGTCTCAAAAAGCGCTCGTCCCAGGATGGACGTCCACAGACATGCATAACCCTGATTTTATCGCGTACTATTTTTACCAGGAAGCTCACCTGATTATTTTCTGTAATTGCCTCATGGGGTTGGACAGGCAGCGCTATCGTATAGAGGAATGTCCCCGTCTTGTAAGGAGTAAACGAAAACTCTACATGGAGTTCATTTTCATTCTTAACCTCCAGGACTTTCGAAGAAATAATATCATTGCCTTGCTTTAAGGTGATGGGAAGCTTGAGATCCTTGTATCCAAAAATCCTGATAACGACATCTGCCTTCCAAAGACTTCTTATAAAAGTAAAACTGTCGTAGGAGATATTGCTGATAGCAATATCTTTGGCTTCCATATTGCCTGCCGGGGAAAATGTAAAAAACGGGGTAGAAAGATCCTTTGCAAGGTTCCCAAGAATATCGGGTTTATTTACCATTGAAGGAAGTTCTACGGTATCTGCACCATCCGAAAAAACCAAATAGCCCTTAACTGATTTACCCTCGTAGCGCTTCTTAACAAGTTTGAGTATTTGAGCAATATCGGTATTTGTGCCATCGAGGGCAATACCTTTTTCAATATCATGAGGGGATATCTCTTTAATACTATCGGAGAAGGTTAAGTAATCAACATCGAAATTATCATGTAATTCCCTGAGAAAAGATGCATTGTCTTTGAAAAAATTCTCAACAAGCTGAAATCGGGTAATACCAGTGTCACCGCCTTTCAGGGTCATGCTCTTTGAATTATCTAACAGGCATACAACCTTGTTTTTTAACCTGACAACCTCTTTCTGCTCTATTTGCGGCTGAAAAAGGAGGATAAGAATGAGCGCAATAACAAGGAGCCGAAGCGTGAGAAGCAACCATCGTTTGGTAATAGGATAGACAGTTCTGATACTAGCCCAGGAAAAATAGAGCGCCACACCTGCTAAAATTAGTATTAGCACCCGTAAACCGGTGTTCTCAATACCAACAAAACTAAGATTCCATTGGGTAAAATTTTCCATATTTTTTTTATTATTTTGAGATAGGATGAACAGGATCAATAAAAATCTTCCTGGTATCCTGTCTCATTATATCCTCATAAAAATCACATCTGTCGTCTCAGGATAAAGGGAAGGTGTACCTGATCTTGCTTATAGTTGCCGGTAAGGGCGTACATGATAATATTTACACCCAGACGAAATGCCATCGATCGCTGTGTTTCACCACCCGGTATCACCTCATACTCCCAGTTTCCCAATGGATCTTTTGCCCATGCTCCTGCCAGATCATTTTGAGAATACATGATAACGGTTCGATTCCCTATCGTTATACCCTCTAAAAAGGATTTTTCCATAATTCTTCCATATGCTTGATTTAGTAAATAGAAAGACTTGAAGACTGTATGATCTGAAGGCAGCTTTTCTAACGGTTTATTGGGAAATAATCTCTTTATTTCGCGCCGGATAGATTTATCGAAGCCAAAATCATTCTTTCCGATACAGTCATCAATGAAAAGCGTACCTCCAAACTCCAGATGTAATTTCAGATTGCTGATCTCTTTTTCGCTCAGGGGCGGAAACTCCTGATCACCTGATAGATAAAGGAATGGATATTCAAAGAGATTGCTATCATCGAGGCGGAGGGAAACAGTTTCAATGCGTGCCTCAACACTTGTTCGCTTAATAAGCTCCCACATAAGTCGTTTTCCACCATTCGGCCGGGGATTCCAATTTCCACCATGATACTCTACCTGGGCAAAGGTGAATTTTGAAACCTCCCCCATGGCGAAGACAGGTGTGGATAAAAAAAGGCTGAGTATGCCTGTGAAGGCAAAAAGCGCCCCAAAAAATACTGCCGTAAAAATTAGATAATGACTTTTATAGGTATTCATATCTCATCTTTGGTTAATATTTAGGAATCATTTTCAGCTTTTCGAGAAATGCCTCTGCCACACGATGCGATTTTATTAAAACAGATGCCTCATGATTCTTTTTTAATGCGCTATACGTCCAATTCGTACTACCCAGGATAGTAATATAGCCATCGATAACGAGTACTTTGCTATGAGTAACGCAATCCTTACTATCATAATACACAGGGACCCCATTTTTCTTAAGCAACTCATATGCCTTGCGGCTCTTACTTTCAATTTCTTTACCCTTTTTGCCCTTTTCCCAAAAGGTAATATTTTGATCAAAGATGACGGTTACGGCCACGCCACGCCGGTGCGCATTAATAAGATCGTTGACCAGGTTATATTCATAACCATGATTATATTTCGGATCGATGTCGGCAATATACATAATGCAAAAAACAGATTTCTTTGCAGTAATCAATGATTGGTGTGCTTGCGGATAGTATTCGCCATCTATGAGAGGCACAACATCATCGGCAGGTAGACCAAAGACGCAAGATGAATAAAAAACACAAACAACCAAAAGAATGAAAAATTTCATAGCAGAGTTCCGATTGCAAAGGAAGGGGTAATGTCTTCTATTTGTACAGGAGCAACGGTATTTTTTATCGTATCCGGACCATCAAAGAAAACCTTAATATACCGCTCTGAGTAACCGCATAATTTTTTTGTTTTCGGGTCCCTTTCTACTTCCACAAGTACCTCTGCAGGTCTGTCTAATGTTAAGAATTTTTTCTTATAAGCAAAGGCCAGGGCATTTGCTGTATCCTCAAGCAGTACCTTTCTGTGCTTGATAATTTCAGGATGGCAATGATCGGGCATTTTTGCTGCCGGTGTACCCTTTCTTTCACTAAAAGGAAATATATGTATACGGCTGAAACCCGCTTGTTTACAGAGGTTGATAGTACTTTCAAAATGTGCATCCTTTTCTCCCGGAAACCCCACCATAACGTCTGTGGTAAATGATGGCAAGTCAATTTTTGAGCGAATTTGTCCTAACGTTTCTAAATAGTGCGATGCAGTATATCTCCTGTTCATCCTCTTCAGAATAAAATCGTCACCACTTTGCAAGGGAATATGAAAGTGGGGACAGAGCTTTTTTGAACATGCAAAGAGGTCAATAAGACTATGGGATATCTCGTTTACCTCAAGGGAACTTAACCGAAGCCTCTCCAGTCCCGATAGATTACAGAGCATGGAAATAACATCCAATAAACGGTAGTTTTCTCTTGATTCCCTGCCATATGCCCCCAAATGAATACCTGTTAGCACGATCTCTTTGTAACCATTACCAATTAAACGCTCTGCCTCTTCTTTAATATCCTGCGGCCTCCGGCTCTTGATACCTCCCCGGACGTAAGGGATGATGCAGTATGAGCAGTACATATCACATCCGTCTTCAATTTTCAAAAATCCCTTCGTGTGCCCTTCGAAATGACTTATCTTTAGATTATAAATAGAATCTTCTGCTGGCTTCGTGGCAAGCTCCTCTTCATTTCCATTACCGCTTCCATGAAGGGAGGGAAAAATTGCTATCCCATCCGGTTCTCCGCTCCTGAATGAAGGGCGTGTAAGGGAAGAGGTATTTTTATTGTTATAAAAACCCCTGAAAGGCATAGCCGTTTCCCGGTTAGGGAAACGGCGCACCGTGTCCTTGCTTATAATCTCCGCCAGGCGAGCTTCTTCAGACTTGGTAATTACGTAGTCTACCCCTTCCATCCTTTTTATCGCCTCAGCATCCGCCTCTGCATAGCAACCGGTAACAACAATAGTCGCGCCAGGATTTTTTCGCCTAACCTTTTTAATATATTGACGTGATTTTTCGTCGCTCATTGAAGTAACCGTGCAGGTATTGATTACATAAAGATCAGCAGCGTGTTCAGGATCCGTTTCTACAAAACCCCTGGCAATAAGGGATTCCCGAATAGCCTGAGTCTCATATTGGTTAACTTTACAACCAAGTGTAATAAAGGCACATGTTTTCATGGTTTGACAGGATAAAAAGTCGATTAAACCGGTTAAACGGTTTAATCGGCTTAAACTGCTTGAACGGTTTAACTAGTTCCCGCTAATATTAACTTGACAAAAAATGTCGCCTCTGTACACTACGGATTATCAACGAGATAGCAAGAGAACCATCGTAATCACAGAGCCGCAAACAAAAAAATATGTATCTAGATTTAATGCACAGGAATTTCAAACTACCTGTGTAGTGGCAAGGCGCGCCTTGCCACTACTATTATAAAAGTAGCCGAAGGCCTATTTTAGTGTATAGGAATTCCAATGTTCTGTTGTAGGGGCAGGTTTTAAACCTGCCCCTACTTATGTTCATGTATAGGAATTTCAAAGTTTTTTATTATGCCATTAACACACCCCTTACCCCTCTCAAGAGGGGAATTGAAGAAGTCCCCTCTTGGGAGGGGATTGAGGGGTGGGTAAAAGTCGTTGGGTTTTGTCTTTTAAAACCCAACCTAATTTAATAATTAATGAAGTACTAAATTTAAGTACGCATGTGATTCTATCAGACAAGACAATCTTTTTGAAGAGAAATTCAGATGATTATTGGTATACCAAAAGAAATTAAACCGGATGAATATCGGGTATCTCTCACCCCTGGCGGCGTGGAGGAGATGTTGAAACATGGTCATACAGTCCTTGTAGAAAAAGGCGCTGGCCTGGGAAGTAGTATTTCTGATCAGGATTATGAGAAAGCCGGCGCTCAACTCATCGGCAATCCCGGCGATATCCACAAATATGCACAGTTCATCATGAAGGTCAAAGAACCGATGCCTGAGGAGTACCATTTATTAAAAGAAGGCCAGATTATCTTTACCTTCTTTCACTTTGCCGCATCAAAAAAATTAACCGATGCAATACTACAAGCGAACGTAATAGCCATTGCCTATGAAACAATTCGGGATGAATATGGCCGGCATCCAATCCTGACACCCATGAGTGAAGTGGCAGGACGGATGTCCATCCAGGCAGGCGCAAAATACCTGGAAAAACCAATGCACGGACGTGGGATCCTTTTAGGTGGCGTACCGGGGGTAGCCCCTGCGGAGGTGGTTATCATAGGAGGTGGTGTCGTCGGCGCCAACGCCGCCAAAGTAGCAGCGGGATTTGGAGCGAGAGTCACAATCCTCGATATTAATATGGATCGATTAAGATATCTGGACGATATCATGCCCAAAAATGTAACTACGCTGATGTCCAATATACAAAATATCCGGGAGAAAGTTGCAGATGCCGACCTGTTAATAGGAGCCGTACTTATTGAAGGAGCACGGGCGCCGCATGTGGTAACAAAGGATATGGTCAAAACCATGAAGGCAGGCGCCGTGATTATCGATGTGGCTATTGATCAGGGCGGATGCATCGAGACGAGCAGGCCAACCACACATGGAAACCCTGTCTATACAGAATGTAATGTAATCCATTACTGTGTAACCAACATCCCCGGCGCAGTAGGATGCACATCAACACAGGCATTAACCAATGTAACATTACCCTATGCTATGGAACTTGTTAACAAAGGATACGAACATGCAGCCCGGGAAAACCCCGCCATAATGAGAGGCATCAACGCTGTAAAGGGAAAGATCACAAACCAGGCAGTGGCCGAGTCTTTTGGAATGGATTATAATTCCTTGCTTCTGCCTTTTAACTATGGGTAAAGGTAGGTTCAATAAAGAAGGAACGATTGTTGGTTTTTCAGCGCTACTTGGTACGGAAATGATTATAAAAACAGGGAGTTTGGTCGTTATGGTTATTTATAAATTCAACAGTCCATCAAACTGAACTTGTGTATGAATCTTACTTCGTAATTCCTCTTCATCCAGGGCAAAATGAGGACTAATCTCTATGAGACCAATAACATTGCCCTGAGAATCTATGGGAATGGATATACCGGTATTGCATAACCATCTCCCGAATAAATTAACCATATCCCGTTTTGCTGTAGCTGGCGAATCATTGCCTTCTAAATTCTTTACCGGTGAGAATTCTTCTTCCCGAAGAACCTCCATAACTATTCCCTGCTTTACATATCTGAGTATATCAAAGATAAAGCTCTCAAATTTAACAGCATTATTCTTCTCAGGATTTACCATATCTCCTTTCTCATCCAGACAGGATACCTTTTTTAAAGCTGCATGACAGGGAAGTGCGTTTACTATTTGATATATCCTTTCAAGGAAATCAATATCCATTATATGGACTGCAATATTTCCTGCATTATATTTCAGTGCGCCATCCCCATTTCTGGCATGCATATCCTCCTGGCTGAGTTCACTGTATTCAATAATAT
>SULG01000045.1 GCA_005524015.1 Candidatus Jettenia ecosi | reverse complement strand
TTTAGCCTTGCCCTACATCATAAAATTGCCGAAGGCCTGGTTTACCTGTTATTTCGAATATTTCTCGCCTTTTCCCTTATGGACAATATGAAGATTCTCTCTATTACACCGTTGTTGGTTTTGCATAAGATTTCACCGGGAGAATAACTGAAATTTTCGTGAATCTTCCTTCAACGCTGTCAATCATAAGCCTACCGCCGTGATCTCTTATAATACCGTGGCTTATGCTCAGACCCAGACCAGTTCCCTTACCTGCTGGTTTTGTGGTAAAAAAAGGGTTCACCACTTTATTTTGTATGTGAGCCGGTATACCAGTACCATGATCATAAAAGGTGATTTTTATAGAAGGACAATTACTGAATACTACTTCTTCCCCTGAAATTTCAAGGATTTTATCATCGTGTGTCCCCGGATACTTCTGATTCAGGGCATACCGCGCATTGTTTATAACATTCAGGAATACCTGCTGAATGAGTTGGGCATTTGCAGTGATGTCCGGTAATTTTTGAGGAATATCCATTTTTAACCTGATACCGTCTTTTCGCAATTGCGCCCCTGTTAGTATGAGGGTGTCAGACAGTATTTCATGTACACTGGCAATACCTTTTTCCTCTCTACCACTGGGTTGGGCAAAGGAGAGAAGGCTGTGAACGATCCTTGCTATGCGATCACCGTCCTTGATAATCCGGCCGGCAAGGTCTCTTTCTCTGCTCCCTTCCTGACTTTTATTAAAAAGTATTTGGGCACAGTTGATAACGCCTGTTATAGGGTTATTAATCTCATGACCCACACCGGCTGCCAGCTCACCCAATGATGCCAGATGTCTGGACTGTTCCGCCTCCTTCTGTAAAGTAATTTTTTCGGTGATATCCAGAGAACAGCTTAAGATACCAATCGTATTCCCTTTTTCGTCCTTTATAGGAATTTTCACGGTATGAAGGACAATTTCTTTCCCATTGATAATAAGTATTTTATCGAGATCCTCTCTTTTTCCTGATTCTATAATTCTTAGATCATCCGCCCTGCATTTATCGGCAAGTTCTTTCGGGAAGAGGTCATAATCAGTTTTTCCATAGATCTCATCTGGTCTGATATAGAAATCTCTCGATGCAATTTCATTACAAGATATGTATGATAGATTTTTATCCTTATACAATATCCTTTGTGGCAAATTCTCAACAAGCAAACGATATTTACTTTCACCTGCACGGAGTGCCTCCTCCGCCCTTTTGCGTGCAGTAATGTCACGCATAGCAACAACAGCACCAAACATCTTATCATGACGATCAATTAATGTCTGTCCGCTGATTAGCATTACACGTGCAGCACCACGCTTTGGGACAATCATCATTTCTACATCCCGAACATTTTCCCCCTGAAGAGCGCGGAAGAGAGGTATCTGCTCCTTTTCCATTTTTGTTATACCATCTGGAAGGTATAGATCATAATGCTCGGCCCACTGCTCGGCGGGGATGGATTCCATAGGTAAACCGTGAAACTCCTGAGAAGCACGATTAAAAAGGGTTAAAATACCACGGGAATCACAAACAACGATCCCTATGTCTATGGTATCAAGGATAATCTTTAAGAACTGCCGTTCTTTTTCTAATATATCTTCTGCTTGCTTACGTTCTTTGATTTCCTGGTAGAGTCGTTCATTGCTTCCTTCGAGTGCAGCAGTGCGTACTTTTACCAATTCCTCAAGCTGTTCCTGATGCTTTTTCAACTCATTTTCAGCTCGTCTCCGTTCGGTGGTATCTACACCATATAGGTTCGCATAGTTGGTATTCATTACGGGTACAATAGTAAAAGAAAATATCTTCTCCTTGTACTTTATTTCAATGTCTCTCTTTATTTTTTCTGAATGGAAGACTTCTTTGATAACTTGGTACAGAAAATCTGGTATATTCTGACCAATATCACAATTCCATTCATCTAATAAAAACCGGCTTGATGGATTAGCGTAAAGGAGTGTACCATCTTGAGCAATCCGTAATACAGGATATAGGTTTTCTAAAGGAAATTTTGCAATACTTCTTATCCCTTCCTCCATTTGCTTTTGTTCGGTAACGTCTAATACGAGTGAAAGAACAGATACAAGTTTGCCTGAAGCACCAAGTAATGCAGAGTTGTACCATTCACAATGGATAACAGAGCCATCTTTACGATAGTTGCGGTTTTTATTAACGTTGTTCGGTCGTGAACCATTCAGCATATCAGCCATTAACTGTTGAACCATATCCCAATCCTCTTCATAAACCAGGCATAGTTCATCAATGTGTTTGCCCAGTACCTCCTCGCTGCTCCACCCAAAAACCACTTCGGCTTTCTCGTTCCATCGGGTAATCCGGTAATCTGAATTCCATTCAACAACGGCTAAGGGAGAGTTTTCCATATGGAATTTCAACCGCTGCGTGGCCTCATGTAACTGTTCTTCTGTTTGCTTGTACTCTATATCCTTTCTCTCAAGTACTATGGTATTCCGCCAGATAAGAAATACAAAAATAACGACACTGAATACTATCTGAATTGATAAACCAAATTCGGTATTATAAATTTCTTCTTTTTCTCCTAACAATCTCAGCCAGGCCAAAAAAGGCAGGATAAGAACCGTTGCACCTAACAGATGCCGTGCCAGGCGTCCTCCTGCGCTTACACTGGTAAGTAGCGCCATGAAACCACGGTTTGGATAGAGAGAAAGGATACCGATGCAGAGTATGAAGAATAGTATCGCTGTATGTATTGCTATTCCTATAGAGAAGGCAATACGATAAAGAGGCATTATACTATAAAAATATCCCAAAAAAATCGGAAAAGAAATTAAGATTATTATGAAGATTAAAACTTGTACGAATCGGTAGTATTTCTGGTTCTTTGTATCGAGAAATACTAAGGCTATTCCGATAAGAAGGAAATTCAATGCAGTAATGGGAGACATTCTCCCCGGAGGAGATATTCCAATGGCTATACCATGATCCTGAAACAATAATTGATCAATGCCAATATCCCAACCAGCCGAATATTCAATAAGCGTAAGGATCCCTATGAGTGAGACGGTACATGCGCATCCTTGTGCTATACGACTTGTCCATTGGCTTGCACGTTTTATCTGGATCAACCATAAAGAAATACTAACCAGGATAAAAGAGATTGCTGTATTGGCCTTCATCGTAGTAGCGGGATCAAGATTAAAACTCTTTAGGACGGCGATATCAAATATCCAGCCAAGAAGCACAGAGAGGCTTACCATAAAGGCAACAATTCCGGAACCTTTCGGAAAAGACCTGAACAAAGAGGCCCCTCGAAGATGAAATTGTGGAGTCATTGTTTTAGCTGATAATTCTTAAAAGATTTGAGATTTTACTGTAACTACTATAAATAAAGTATAGATGAAGTACTTACAAATATAAAGTGATTTATCTGTTCAAAATCCTTTTTCTGTATTTTGCCGAAAAATAAAGCTTACAAAAAACTTGCAATCCCTTCGTTTTTGTTTTACTATGCGGTAAACGTAAACTAAATAAGCAATTTCCTATTAATGTAATGACTTTATAAGGAGGAATTGAAGTATGCATTCAACCAGACCTTTCCATAAGTTATTCATGTTCTTATTTGGTTTTTCAATGTTGATGTTCTCGCCACAAACATATGCGGCGGTAAGCCAGATGCACCTTTCCTGGCAACATGACCCTGTAAGTTCTATGACGGTTATGTGGTCATCAGATACCAGTCATAGCCCTCCAATGGTTGAGTACGGAGAAACTACCCTGTACGGCAGTATGACTACCGGAGGGGATACCGTGCATGGTGGACCCATTCATACCGTCGAGTTAACAGCCCTTACCCCGGATACACTTTATCATTATCGTGTAAGTGATGATGGTGGATTATGGAGTCAGGATTATACTTTTCGGACTGCGCCAGCGCCAGGCACATCAGGAACCGGCGGTTTGGTTTTCACTGTCGTAGGTGATAAAAACACAGAGCCAAGTTCTATTCTTATTAATTCAGCTCTGGCTGCACAAAATGCCGACCTGCACATCATTGCCGGTGATCTTGCATATACATCATCCGATAGCAGCTATCATACCTGGATTGAACAGCAATCTGTTTACGCCGCCTCGGCTGCCCTAATGCCAGCGTGGGGAAACCATGATACTACGGGCAATGATCCCCCTTATAGCTTTGCTCAGGCACATTTTTCAATGCCCACCAACGGAACTCTGACCGAGCGATATTATTCTTACAATGTTGGGAATGCACATTTTTTGACAATCGATTCAAATACCGATAGCTCAACAAGTCCTGACAGCGCCCAGTATACTTTTATAGACAATGATTTGGCTACTGCTGCATCGGATCCCAACATACAATGGATTATTGTTTGTTTTCATCGTAATGTTTACTCTGGCGGAGGAAGTCACTCTGATTCTACCAGCATACGGGCAAACCTCCAGCCTCTCTTTGATAAATACAACGTTGATCTGGTATTCCAGGGTCATAACCATAATTATGCCAGGACTAAGCCACTCGCTTACAATTCTCTTATTAAAGATAATTCGAATAATGTCGGACCGGAGGCTTATAATTTCTCTACTGCCGGACACGGACAAATTTATCTCATAGTTGGCGGCGGCGGCGCGGGGCTTCATCCTTGCTCCACCACACTACCCAACTGGATCATTCGGTGCGATTCGGATTATTCATTTGCGCACATTATTATTGATAATGATATATTGACATTCCAGGCGCTGAGATCTGACGGGACTGTACTTGATGATGGATTCATCATTACTAAATCTCCTTGGGCAAACCGGTCACCGGTAGTCAACGCGGGGCCAGACCAGATGATTACCTTGTCCAGCAGTGCTTCCCTGGATGGTACGGTAACGGATGACGGTTTACCAGATCCACCGGGTGCAGTGACTACTACATGGAGTGAGGTAAGCGGACCAGGTACGGTTACTTTTGCCGATGACAATGCTGCTGTCACAACGGCGAGCTTTTCAGATGCGGGCACGTATGTACTGCGCCTGGATGCCAGCGATGGTGAGTTGGCTGCAAGCGATGATGTGGAAGTTGTTGTTAGCAGTGTCTCCGTAATCAAAGATTTTCGGGTTTCAATTGGTTCGGATGATGCGGAAGAGAAGACTAAAGGTAGTATGGCGCTCAGCGGCGATGATCTTGAATTAGTTTTTGATGGTGGAAACCAAACAGTAGGGATGCGCTTCAACGGAGTTGATATCCCTCAAAATGCCATAATCGTCAATGCCTATATTCAATTCAAGGTAGATGAGGCAACCTCGAATGGAACCCCTTCACTCAAGATTCAGGGAGAAAAAGTTGATAATGCTACGACATTTACTTCTCTTAAAAAGAATATATCATCCAGACTAAGAACGGCAGAGGCAGTGCCGTGGTCTCCCGTACCATGGACGATTGTGGGACAAGCAGGTCCTGATCAGCGGACACCCAACATAGCCGCAGTTATACAAGAGATTGTGAGTCGTCCTGGATGGTCGAGTGGTAACTCACTGGTATTGATTATTACGGGGACAGGTAAGAGAATAGCAGAGTCATTTGAGGGGGAACAAGCTGGTGCGCCCTTGCTTCATGTGGAGTATAATTAAGCAGACATGCAGATTATACAACCGCATAAAAATTGTCCAACCTTTTTTATAGTGAAATATGTTGTAGATATCTCTTATCCTGCAAGGCCAAGGGTTTTGAGGTTTTGATTAAAATCATCAGGAATTTCTGCTGTTATGGATATCGTTTTGTGAGTGTATGGATGAGCGAACGTTATTTGATAGGCATGGAGCATCTGTCTTCTGATGTGCCTCAATAGGGGATTTTCAATTGGTTTGCGATTGTATTCCATTTCTCCAATGACGGGATATCCCGCAGAGGCAAGGTGGATTCTGATTTGATGTGTCCTGCCCGTTTCGATATTCACCTCCAGGTAGGAAGTATCTCTTCCTGTTTTTAAGAGCTTTACATGTGTCACAGCCTTTTGTCCGTGTAGGGGGGTATCTATAGTAAAATTTTGTATCTCCACATTTCCCTTTACAATAACCCTGTAGACCTTTTTCACAAGATTCTCTTTGAACAAAGTTTTCATACACTCGAAGGCATCTTTGTTCATTGCAAAGATAACGACACCAGAAGTATCTTTATCCAACCGATGGACAGCTCTCAGGTGGTTATTTTTTACATATATCTTTAAATTGTTCTCAAGGCTCTCAGCGCCATTTGTAAGGATACCCGGAGGTTTTGAGACAATAAGATAATGATCATCCTGATATAGGATAATGCCTTTTTTAGATAGCGAGGATTGTGTGTCTTCTGTGAGAACTTCAACAACATCTCCTCTGTTCAATTGATAAGAGGCGATCCATGTTCGTCTCTTATTTACAAAAACCAGTCGTTTATCCAGCAGTTGCTTTGCTCTCTTTTTCGATATGGCTAGTTTATAGGCTATAAAATTTAACAGCGTATTATATGTGCTATCCTTATAAGTGTAAGTAAATACGTGCGCAGGCATTTGTTTAATTGAATTGTAGAAGAGGATGGAAGGAGATTTGCGCCTGTCTAATACATTGCCCTTCTTCTTTTTACATTTTCTATAAAAGAAAGGATACCTATATAGAAAAACCCTATAGTGCAGATCAGTAAGAAATATCCGAAGATAAATTCTTTATTCATTAAATATTGTATAAATCCTGCAAGACAATATATGCCTAGGAATATTTCACCAAAAGAAGTTAAATTTACCGCTAATGCATAATTCTTTATTGTCGTGATCTTATCCCGTTTAATAACGCCATATTTAGGTGTTCTGATAAAATCGCTTTTCATATTTAAGAGCGCTTCAATTACTGCTTTGGTATTATTGATGGCAATACCACATCCTATAATCATAAGCGCCGGTATAAAAATACATCTTTTTAACCAATCTTTACAGCTTACTTTCTGAGAAATTATATAGAGAAATGATGGCGCAAAGGTACCCAACAGTATTAAACACCACACAATTTTCATAGTGAAAGAGACTGATATACGATTTGCTGGTTTTAAGAGAAACATTAACGGGTAAGATAGTAAGGCAAGAACAATCATCATAGGGTGGACCATATATTGATTAAGATGTATACATGCCTGCATCTTTTTCATAAATCCATCTTTCGACTTAAAAACCTGAGGTAAGATTTTTTTAGCAGTTTGTATTGAACCTTTTGCCCATCGGTGTTGCTGAGATTTATAGGCATTTACATCGATGGGTATTTCTGAAGGAGCGACAACATCAAAAATAAATTTTGTATTCCACCCTTTTAATTGTGCCCTATATGATAGATCTAAATCTTCCGTTAGGGTATCATAGTGCCATCCGCCTGAATCGACAATAGCTTCTTTTCTCCAGATTCCGGCAGTTCCATTAAAATTCATGTACAGTCCATTCCACGTCCTGGCGCCTTGTTCGATAATGAAATGTCCATCCATACCGATACTTTGTGCTATGGTTAAAAGGGAATAATTTCTATTTACATATCCCCATCGTGCCTGAACCAAAGCAACTTTTTCTCTTTCATAAAAAAGGGAATGGTCTTATAAAAAAATCTTTATCAGGTAAAAAATCGGCATCAAAAATTGCTAAGAACTCTCCTTCTGCCATTTTGAGGCCTGTATTTAAAGCGCCAGCCTTAAAGCCTATTCTATTTTCCCTTGAGATATGCTTTATATTATATTCCATATCTTTGTATTTTTTTACCAGGGCAGCTACGATATCCTTTGTTTCGTCCTGAGAATCATCTAATACCTGTATTTCATGAAGTTCTTTTGGATAATGGATATTCACAACTGCGTGAATTAAACGTTCTACTACGTATCTTTCATTATAGACTGGTAATTGTGTGGTAACTTTTGGCAATGTATCTTTATTCGTTAGCCAAAATCTTTTCAGGAATTCTTTATTTTGGGATGATTCTTTCTTCACTTTCCTTAAAAAAAGGTAGATCATGTAATAATTATTCATACCGTAGAGAAACAGCCATAATGCAGCCGGAAAGTAAAAGATTATAAGTAGGGTTAAAAGTATTGTATTCATAGCACAGCAAGTAGCAACGGAAGCACTCTTTCTGTATTTCTTATGTAAGTAAGGACCGTGGCAGGATAAAACTTTTTTCTAAGAATAAATTTAAAAGATAATACGATAACACCTCAAACGAGCATACCTCTTATTGTTTATCAATGTAAATTTTTATTTCTTAAAACTAAGGTTATCTATTTGAATAGTGAAAAAAAGCGTATTGACTTTAGCTTAAGAATTGAGAGAATACTAATATAAAAAAGAGAACTGCGCCTGTTAAATTACGTACCAATGTATCAGATGTTAAACGATTTAGCAAGGGTTATCATACGTCTTAAAAACAATTTTAGGAGTTACTGGCAGATGAAATATGATGTGGTCATTGTTGGCGCTGGTCCTTCTGGCGCAGCTTCAGCCAGAGGTTTGGTAAATGAAGGACTCAAGGTGCTTGTGATAGATAAAAAGAAACTTCCCAGATATAAGATATGTTCGGGCATTATTTTTAAAAAATCACAGGATATAACGGAAAAATATTTTGGTAAAATTCCTGAATCAGTATACGTTACACCAAACCTTTTAAAGGGTGTTAGATTCTGGACTGATAGTAAAAATTTCTCAGATTGGCCATTTCATAAGGACGGCAACGGCGCACCAAACGTATGGCGTTCAGACTATGATTATTGGCTGATTAAAAATTCAGGGGCAGAAGTCAGGGATTGCTGTTGTTTAAAAGGATTTAAAGATTTAGGTAATTCTGTAATCCTGGAGTGCTACGATACAATCAGTCATGAACTGATACCTATTACGTGCGAGTATGTAATAAGTGCAGAAGGCAGTAAGTCTGTGATCAGGGCTGGACTTGAACCAGAGTTTGAGAAAGGCTTAAAATGGTTTATTGCGTATCAGAATTATTATGAGGGTAATTCTGATTTAGATCCTTACTTTTATCATGGTTTTCTGGAATCACAGTATGGCGATGTGTATGCATGGTATAATGTAAAAAATGGTTTACAAATCTTTGGCGCCGCTGTGAGAAAAGGTGGTAAGATAGATCCTTACCTTCGGAAATATTCTGAAATGTTGAAAGGCAGGTTTGGCCTGACGCTGAAAAATCTGGTACGGAAAGCGAGTTGTCTGAGTAATGATATGTGTACGACAGGTAATTTTTATCTGGGAAAGGGAAATATCCTGCTTGTCGGGGAAGCTGCGGGCTTCTTAAATGCCTTTGGCGAGGGAATTTCTTGTGCACTATCTACAGGCCTGTTTGCAGCCGAGGCAATAAGCAAGAGTTTTACATCAGGAATTGATGCTCTTGGACTCTATACTGAGCTAACAAAAGTGGAAAGAAGGCAGACGAAAGTATCGTGGAAGCTAGGTTCTAAAATAGCAGGCAGAGATCTGATGCCATTATAAGGATGCTGAATTTACATGGAAATATGGCAATTTTTTATTATCTTTGCTGTAGGCGTAACAGCGGGGTTTATGAATACACTTGCAGGTGGTGGTTCGCTTCTTACCCTACCGATGCTTATCTTTCTTGGTTTACCGGCAGCCGTGGCGAATGGAACTAACCGCCTGGCGATTACCGTTCAGAGTATATTCGCAGTTGCTGGCTTTCGGAGAAAGGGTGTTTCGGATTTTAAGGCAAGCCTTATATTGTCATGTCCTCCCCTGATAGGGGCAGTTATTGGCGCTCAACTTGCCGTAGGAATATCCGATGTGCTCTTCAAAAGAACATTGGCTATCGTTATGATACTCATTCTTGGCCTTATTCTTTGGAACCCAGTTCAGAGGAAGAACGGCAATACTTACTCTAATGAGGATATATCTAAGCTAAGCTGGAAACGGCGCACAGTCATTATGGTTTCCTTATTCTTCGCTGGGGTTTATGGTGGGTTTATTCAGGCGGGTGTTGGTTTCCTCATTATTATGGCTCTCAATATACTTGGCAGACTAAATCTGGTAAAGACGAATAGTCACAAGGTGTTTATTGCCGGCATCAATGCGATGTTTTCGCTCCTTGTATTTGTAGCTCATAACAAGATATATTGGACGATAGGTTTAATTTTAGCGATGGGTAATGGTCTGGGGGCCTGGGTTGGCAGCCATTTTGCCGTAAGCAAGGGTGAACGATTTATCAGGATGATACTTACTATGTGTGTTATTGCAATGGTAGTAAAACTTCTTGTTTCTTCAATCGGTATTGGCGCTTACCTGGGAGAAGAGGATGATAAAACAGATGCACGTTACTTCCACGCAATTATTGAAGCTATTGGATTGGGGTGCAGTGTTATAGATACTGCAATAAACTACAGGGATATGAGGAGCGAAAAAATCGTTGGGCGGGTTATCCAAAGTTTGATGAAAAAAGATCCTCAGATTCGCGAGCAAGTTATTATTGCTACAAAAGGTGGATTTATTCCTGTTGACAGTGAATCAGGGGAAGCCCCTTCAGAATTTGTCCGAAATCGATTTCTAAAGGCCGGTATCCTCAACAGGGCAGACATTGTTATGGGATGTCACTCTCTCAAGCCTGAATATATCCGTGAATGTGTTTTGATGAGTTTGAAAAATTTGGGGCTTGAGTATATCGATATTTACTATATCCATAATCCCGAATTATAACTTTCTGAGATATCTCAGCATGAAATTTTACCACAGACTTTCTCTGGTATTTGATGTACTTGAAAGATTTGTGAAGTAGGGATGTAAACGAACATATCCTCAACAGGGGAAAGACTACCCCGTCATTGCGAGGGTCTTGTCCGAAGCAATCCCTTTTTAAGATACTGGAATGGACAACCCCCTTTGTCCCCCTTTGATAAGGGGGATTCTTTGGATACTGCCTTACAATGACATTTTTAAGGGTTCCGTAACGTTCCCTATACCAGCATACAACTAAAGACTCAACTTGCGCCATATTTTGTTCGGTTTCATCTATTGGATGCTATAACGGTTTCTTTGCCTCCACGTCCTTTGTGATTAAATAACATGCAAAAGGCCTACTCTGCCTTTTCTGCCTGCCGGTAGGCCGTCATGCCACCACTCATATTGAAAACCTTCTTGAATCCCTTCTTTAATAAGATGGCAGCAGCAGTGTTGGCGCGACCTCCACTTCGGCACACCGTAATAATTTCTTTTGCCTTCAATTTTTCTAACTCTGTTAACCTTTGCATTATTTGGCCGACAGGAATATTAAGAGCGCCTTTAATGGCCCCTAATTTACCCGTAAGTTCTGATGGTTCCCGAACATCCAGGATAATGGTATCATCGAGCTGATCCGCATCTACACGGCGTTTCACTTCTGCTGCAGGGATTGTTGAGACTGGTTGTTCATTTACTTCCGGAGATCCTGTGCCCTTAATCTCGCAGGCTGGTGTGTCTGCCGGAATCCATGCCGCTTTGGGATCACTGGCGCAGGCATAGTTAGCCTTAAGTACGTCTTTCATCCATTCGGCAGGTCCTAGTTTCATATCGGTGAGCCACCTGATGTACTCATCTTTTGTGCGAGGTTGTAAATTGGGATTGTTTTTCTTTTGTTCACCCAGGCTTGACGGCTCCCGTCCCCGGTATTCATGGGCTGGATAGACAATTAAATGATCAGGCAATCTCATAATCTTTTGGAGGGATTCCCAATGTTCAGCAGGATCGCCGCCTGGTAAATCAGTACGTCCTGCTCCGCCATCGTCTAAGAATAATGTATCTCCTGTTAAAATACGATCTGAAAATATAAGGCATATGCTATCTTTGGTGTGACCAGGTGTGTGCATAACTTTTACGGGTATATCATGTAAGTGGCAATCAAATCCATCTGGAATGTAAGAAGTCACACAGAGGACAGGTGAGTTTTGGTTCATAGCATATACAGCGCCCATCTGATTTGCCAATGAGCCAGCGCCTGAAATATGGTCGGCATGTGTATGGGTATCCAGTACATGTGTTAGTTTTAATCCCTCGTTTTTAATAAGGGATATATATTCTTTTATCTGGTTTAGGATAGGATCTACTATAATCACTTCTTTTGTCTTTTCAGAGCCGATAAGATAGGTTTTGCATGATGTTTTATTTAACTGTCTGAATATCATTAAGATGTCCTCATGGGTTAGATTTGAGAAGTAACCGTAAATAAGGAAATTTTTCAGACTTAAGATAGCAGGTAAAAGTTTGGACTTATAGCTATATTGTAGCTGCTCCAATAGATATACCAGGCAACATTTTTACCTTAAAAATTTTATTTCCCATATATTTTCCCCTCTTTCTATATTAAAATATTACTATTTGGCACACTTTTAAAATATATCATGATTTATTTTTATAAGGTAGTTTTTAATTCAGAGATTATTCCGTATATCGTAACCTGAACAATCATGCTTTCTGCTTGACATAGTTTTTCTACGGTATTAAGATAGCCGACATTAATAAGCTTTCATAAGTTCGATATTTATAAACATCACGGACTATGTTTTAAATGAATAAGAGACACAATATACTCATCATTGATGACGATAAGCTGATGTGTGTATCACTCAAAGGCCTCCTGGAGGAGAATGGATATCATGTTTACGTGGTATCTGGCAGCGACGCTGCTGTTCATATCCTTGAAAAACATGAAGTCGATTTAATTCTGTTTGACTTAAGATTGCAAGATATTAGTGAACTCTCGCTTATAAATAAAATTAAAGAAGTCTCATCTGATACTATCATACTTGTTATGATTGATCAAAATAAGATAAAGGCGGTGATAAATACCCTGTGTCTGAAAACCGTTGACTATATCCTGAAGCCATTTGATCCGGATTATTTAAAAAAGACCATTGAAAAGGCGCTGTATAAGCAGCAGTTAGAGGCCAGTCTCAAAAAAACACTTATAGACAAAGAAATTATTAATAACATCAATAAGACGATAGCCACCAGTCTTGATATAAGGGAAAGCTTTTCAACGGTATGTAGTGAGTTGAAAAAGGTTATACCATTCGATCGCGCCTGCATAATTATTTCCAATGAACAAGGACATTGGTTCCAGGTATTTGCATTAACAAAAACCTATAATTTCAGTGAGATTGGTGAAGGTGAATCTTTTCCAATGTCTGGCAGCCTTTTGGAAGAGATTATTAAAACAGGAGAACCTGTTATTGTCAACGATACAAAAAAAGTCCGTTTTTGGACGGATAAAGTCCTCTATAAAGAAGGAATACATTCGCGCTGTGGATTTCCCCTTACCTATAAAGGAAAGGTGCTTGGCGCTATTGCCTTTGGCAGTGAAAAGGTAAATAGTTTTAATGAGCAATGTAATTATTATCTCTGGCAAATAGCGCCACAGCTTGCCATTGCCCTTGAGAATACAAAGCTGTTTAACCGTATTAAAGCATCAGAAGAGCGCTATAAGACTTTATTTAATCATGCCGCGGATTCTATGGTAATGATAGATCTTAATGGGAAGATTCTTACGATAAACCAGCGTGAAGAAGAAATTATTGGCTACAAAATGGAAGAACTTTTGGGTAAATACGTTTATGATTTCTTGCCTGAGACATCAAAAAATTTAGTTGCAGAGCTTCTTGCTCTTGCAGTCAATAGTAAGATTCCCACAACAGAAATTGAAGTTATTAGTAAACATCAACAGATTTTAGTGATGGAATTAGATATGACCGTTGTGAAAGAAGAAGGGAATATTTTATATCTGCTGGCACACTTCCGGGATATAACGAAGAGGAAGAATCTCGAAACGGAATTAAAAGAGGAAAAGAAAAAGCTCGATAATATTGTGAGTGAAATAGGCGCTGATCTTTTCGTAATTAACAGAGATAACAAAATATGCTGGGCAAATAAACGATTAATCGAGCATCATCCTTTAGGAAAAAATATAGTAAACCATACCTGTTTCGATACCTATTGTCATCTCCAGTCTCCGCCTGAAGATTGCCCTTCGATTAAGGTGTTTGAGACGGGAAAAATAAACCAAATCGAGCGGGTTGTTTATAGCCATCACAAGAAAAAGTTTTGTAATGTAATTAGTTCGCCTATTTTTGATAAGGATGGAAAAGTTGTGCAGGTACTGGAGTTGATTCAGGATATTACGAATAAAAAGCAGGTGGAAGAAAAACAGAAAAAGCTTCAACAGCAGCTCATACACTCAGACAGGTTGATCTCGATTGGAAGACTTGCAGCCGGTGTTGCTCACGAAATCAACACACCCCTTGCTATCCTTTCCGGTATGATACAGGGCTTTCTCGAAAGGAATAACTCCTTTACAAAGGAAAACGTAAAAGAATTTAAGACTATGCAAAAAGTAACAAAGCGTATAGAGAAAACAGTCGATTCCTTGCTTGAATTATCTCACTTTGAGGGAAACGAGCAGCCAAAACCTGTTCATATCAATGAGTTAATAAAGAATACGGTTGCTCTTATTATTGAACAGTTTACTGCAAAAAATAAAAATATCGTTTTAAGACTGCCCTCCTCTTTACCAAGGATCAGTGGTTTTGCAGAACAATTACAACAAGTATTTATGAATTTATTGATTAATGCTGATGATGCTACAGAGCGTGGCGATACTATTTCAATAACAACAGTCCAAAAAGATAAAAAGATGATCACGATTAGTTTTAAAGATACCGGAGAAGGTATTTCTGAAGATCATCTATCGAAAGTTTTTGACCCCTTCTTTACAACGAAAGAAGTAGGGAAAGGGACGGGACTCGGATTGTCTATTACCTACGGAATCATAGAAAGACATCATGGTACCATTTGTGTTAAAAGTAAGGTAGGTAGAGGCACTACCTTTGATATCAATTTACCAATAGATTTTGGAAAGGTGACGGTTGATGGATAGAGGAATAAAGATATTAGTTGTAGATGACGATAAGGACTATAACTTATATTTAACTAAATTCCTGTCTGACGAAGGATACATCACGAAAGGTATAACAAAACCGATGGATACCTTATCAGCCTTAGAGCAGGAAAGGTTCCATATTGTTATATTAGATTTGAAAATGCCACAAATAAGCGGTACGGAATTACTGAAAGAGATTAAATCGAAACACAGTAATATTTGTGTTATTATCCTGACAGGGTATCCTTCTTTTAAGACTGCGGTTGAGACTATGAAACTCGATGCATTTGACTATTTAAAGAAGCCATTCGATTTAAACGATTTAAGAAAAGCGCTCAATAATGCACAAAAGACATATTGCCTTATTGGTAGCTCAAAAGATAAGCTCAAAAGTTCTGTAGGGAAAAAGCTTAAATCTATAAGAAAAAGTAAAAAAATTACTCAGAAGCAATTGGCAGATCGCACAGGTTTGTCGCCGAGCCTATTATCTCAGATTGAAAATGGGCAAATAGCAGCCTCCCTTATGACCCTTGATAAGTTATCCTCTTCTCTCAATATCAAAATATCTTATTTCCTGGATGAAGAAGCTGATGATACGGTAATAGAGAATAACCAGGATAGCAAAGTCTTATAAAATATTATTTTTACAGGAGTTTTATGTTGATGGATAATCTGCTCAATATTATCTCAAATCTGGGTACTCCTAAGATATTAGTTATTGGAGATCTGATGCTCGATAAGTATGTATGGGGTGAGGTAAGGCGTATCTCACAAGAAGCTCCTATACCGGTTATTAATGTTTCTTCGGAAGATATTCGGGCAGGCGGGGCGGGAAGTGTTATAAACAATCTTCAAACGTTAGGCGCAGAAGTATTTGCCTGCGGAATTATCGGTAATGATACTCATGGAAACATCCTTTTGGATATTTTTAAGAATATGGGAGTTCATACTACAGGTATTATTATCGATAAAAACCGGCCAACTACTCTGAAGACACGGTTTATGGGACACATACAAACAGCCGGTAAGGGAGTGCAACAATTACTACGGGTTGATTATGAGAAGATTCATACAATAACCTCAGAGATAGAAACGCAATTGAATGCTTATGTAAACAAAACCATACAACTATGTGATATTGTTCTGGTTTCTGATATGAATAAAGGATTACTTTCTCATTCATTTTTGCAAACGATTGTAAAGCTTTGTAATAAATATAGAAAGATTGTGATTGCAGACCCCAAACTGGTAAGCGATTATGCTTGCTACGGAGGTTTTACTGCTATAACTCCGAACAGGAATGAGACTGAGCTTGCCACAGGAATAAAGATTATTGATAAGGATAATCTTAATCAGGCGGCAGAAAAGCTTCTTTCGGGTCTTTCACTGGAATATTGTGTTATTACCCTTGATAAAGATGGTATATTTTTATACCACAAAAATAGAGGTGGAAGGGTTATACCAACTATTCCACGTACGGTATTTGATGTAACAGGAGCTGGCGATATGGTGCTCAGTATATTCGGTATGATAGTCGGAAGTGGTTATAGCTTTGAAGACGCTGCTCCGGTTGCAAACATTGCAGCAGGAATAGAGGTGGAAAAGATTGGCGCAACTCCGGTCAGTAAGAGTGAAATTCTGAGTGAACTTATAAACGGAAGAAATCAACTATCGAGCAAAATTAAAGATATTGATGTACTGGTAAGTATTTTGAACGAACATAGAAAGAAAAATGATAAGATAGTTTTTACCAATGGCTGCTTTGATATATTACATATCGGGCATATTGAATATCTTAGATTTGCCCGGAAGCAAGGCGATTTGCTTGTAGTAGGATTAAATACGGACTGTTCAGTAAAATCCCTGAAAGGTCCCAGCCGCCCTTTTATTTCTGAAAGAGAACGCGCCAAAATACTCGCTGCATTGGAAGATATAACCTATGTAGTTCTTTTTGATGAGCAAACACCATTGAATCTCATTTCAGCTATTAGGCCGGATATACTCGTAAAGGGAGAGGATTGGAAAAATGCCGGGATAGTAGGCAAGGAATTTGTTGAATCCTACGGAGGAAAAGTTATCTTTGCGCCTTTCGTAAAAGATGTTTCAACTACCAATATCGTTTCCAGGATAATTGATAGATGCCACGAAACTGAATCATGAAAAATTATGCATAGTTAATACTATGCTAAAAAGAAAATGAAGAGTAAAGATATACGACATCTGAATGGTAAGGAAAAAGAAGATTTATGGATGATATTGGAATACAGCTACAAGAGAGTATAGATACGAAAAAGGCATTATTATCAACGGATCTTAACGTAATCAGGAATATAGCTGATGTTATTATTAAGACATTCAAAAATAATCATCGTATCTATTTAATTGGCAATGGCGGAAGCGCAGCAGATGCCCAGCATATTGCAGGGGAGCTCGTGGGTAGATTCAAGATAAACCGGCGGCCACTCCCTGCCGTTGCCTTGACAACTGATAGTTCAGTAATGACTTCAATTGCAAACGATTTTGGTTATGATACCTGTTTTACCAGGCAAGTTGAAGCCTTAATTACCCAAGGAGATATCCTTTGGGCTTTTAGTACAAGTGGAAATTCAAAAGGTATTGTGAATGCGGTTAAGATGGCAAGAACCCTCGGTGCGATTACCATCGGGTTTACCGGAGAGAGCGGCGGCCTCTTAAAAGATATTGCGGATATTTGTTTAAAAATTCCCTCAAACAATACACCCCGGATACAAGAATGTCATATTACTGTTGGGCATATTCTGTGTTCTATTGTTGAGAGAGAACTTTTCAGGCAATAAGTAACATGAAAAAAAGAAAGGCAGTATTTCTCGACCGCGATGGCACTATTATTGTCCATAAGTCTTATTTGAATTCTCCTGATCAATTACTATTACTGCCCAATGCTGCGCAAGGTATACGGCTCTTTAACGAAGAAGGGTATCTTGTTATTGTTATAACGAATCAATCTGGTATTGCAAGAGGGTTTTTTGATGAAAAATGCCTGGATCTTATCCATAAAAAAATGGCAGATATGCTAAGAAACGAGGGCGCTACGATTGATGATATTTATTATTGTCCCCATTATAAGGAGGGAATGATAGAACAATATACGAAAGACTGTGATTGCAGAAAACCCAAAATTGGAATGTTTCTTAAAGCTGCAAGACAATACCACATTGATTTTTCGCAATCTCTTATGATAGGTGATTCGGAGGTAGATATACGAGCCGGTAAAAATGCCGGATGCAAATGTGTATTGATAAAAGATAGTAAAGAATCTCAGAATACTACTATTGCTGTCGCAGATACGGATTATGTTGTAAAAGACTTACTGGAGGCTGCGAGGCTTTTTACTGAGTAAGTAGTGAAGTCTTGCAGTTTTGATTAAATGTGGTAATGAACAGGATGGCTATTTACTAAGCGGCGAATTAATAATTCATTTTCCCGAAAGAAATTTCATTCTTTCCTTTACAATTTCAATATTAAATTCTGCCTCAAGATTCTCCGGGTCAATAGCGATAATTTCTTCCCACTTATGTAAGGACTCTTCGTAATTTCCCCCTCTATATAATGCAAGGGCTTCATCCATCATGCTTTGTAATTCCGCTTTTCTTGGATTAGCATCTGAATCTTTTATTGTTACTTCCTCTAACTTGTATTCCCCGGACGATTCGTTTATGATCTCTTGTCTTTGCGCGATTATATCTCCGCCTTCTTCTTTCTTAGTCTCTTTCAGTTTTCCTATCTCAGAACCCGTGATCGTTGATCTTTGGGATAAAAGAACAATAATTTGATTTTGCAAATCAGTTTTTATCTTTTCAATTTCATTCAATTTATCCAATTTATTTTCAAGATTATTAATATTTTTCTGAGCCTCTAAGAGATTTCCCTCAAGTAAACGCTCTCTTCCTTCGACCCTTGCATTAAGGCCGTTTACGCTCTCACGAAGCGTTGAGTAGTTGGTATCTACTTTTTGTGAGAGTTCTCCCATACGTTTTTCAAGATTCTGATCAGATACATTTAAATTTGAGAGCGCTTGTTCAAGCTCCAGAATCCTTTGGTCGATTAAGGCCAGACGTTCATCATTTTTGGATGATTTCGTATAAAATCGGGAGAATTCAGCGCATCCTGTGAGGAGAAAAGTTAATGCTAATATCATAAAAATCAAAGAAAAATATTTCATTTTAATTACCTTTAGCTTTTATATCGAAGTATTCAGATACTAAAATAGAGAATAGAACAGCTAGTTTTTTGAAAGAGATTTTATTTTTTCCTTTACAATTTCAATATTGAGTTTTGCCTCAAGATTCTCAGGATCGATGGCAAGCGCTTTTTCCCATGTGTTCAATGATTCTTCATAATTCTCGTTTCTGTATGATGCAAGAGCTTTGTCCAATAAGTCTTGCAATGCCTCTTTTTCCTGTTTTGTAACTAATGATCCTGTAATTTTATTTCCTTTTGATTTTTCTTCATCCGTTTGCTTTTCATTTGGCGCACCTCCTTGCTCGGTAAGAGATGGAAATAAGGAGACAGATTGCTTGTTATGTGCTTCGATTTCTGTTGTAATATGAGATATTTGGGATTGAAGTGTAACAATTTGATTCTGTAAATCATTTTTTTCTTCCTGAATTACGCTTAATATTTTTTCAAAATTGCTTATATTTTTTTGAGCTTCAGAGATAACATTTTTCATGGAAGTATTTTCTGTTTCTACTTTTGAATCAAGTGCTTTTAACATGGAATGAATTTGCAAATAATTTGCCTCTGCATGAGCCACCTTTTGTAAGACTTCTTCAATACGTTTTTCGAGGTTTTTATCGGATGAATTTAAATTTGAAAATACTTGCTCATGCTCTTGAATTTTTTTATCGATTGATTCCAGTCGTTCTGCATGGTTTTTTTGAATCTCGACATTTTTTTTAGAAAATCCGGCGCATCCCATGAATGAAGATAAGCCCAATACTATCAGAAAAGTTAAAAAATTTACCTTTTTCATTGTGGAAATTTTCCTTTTGTTTATTCGGGATAAGCCGGAGTGTGATAGTTTATCTTCCTTTGTAGCATTATGATAAACTCATATTATTTCTCATAATATTCTGTAAGCCAATTACATGAAGATTAAGGTTTAATGGGAATTTATTTTATTTTTGCCAGATCAAAATGAAAATGAATTTCTTCTCCGCCCGGAACCATTACAACAAATGCAATTGGAGTGTTTAAGTCAATATCGTTCATGGGAAATTTAAAGACCAGACGGGCTAAATAGCTTGGTGATTCAGGCCAGGATTCGCTTGCTTCTGCTATTTCCGGTATAAATTCGAATTCAGGTTGTATGACCGTATCCTTTTGGTAAACCATAGCGGAATAATGTAATGCAAAATCATACTCATCGCCATAAACAGTTACAGAGAAAGAGAGGGAATCTCCGGTTTGCAATACTTCCTGGATTTCTCTATTAGTAAATTCCCTATGTTCTACAGCAAATTTTCTCGCCTTATAGGCAATATTATGATAAGGGGTAAATAAGGTGGCAAAACCTCTGCCTTTTTCTAAAGAGACAGTCCAGCTTTTTGAGAAAGTTACCATATCCAAACTTTTATTTTTTTGCCCATATTCAATGGCCTCTTGTACTTGTTCCGTCGTTAATTTTGAAAAAACGGCATGAGCTGACTGTATGGCATACAGGCATGAGATTAAGTTTGCAGTACATAGGAATAAGACTATCTTTCTAACCACAGTTTTTTATCCTTAAAGTGTTTTTATTATTCTTCTTTACTCGTTTCCGTTGCGGGAGATTCTTCTGTTGAGGTAGACTCGGATGTTGCTTCTTCTGCTTTTTCTGCGGATGGTTTTACCACGTAGTTCTTACCGGTCTTCATCAGGCTTGCGCCACCTATGATGAACATAATACCAAACACGATAGCCCCAAAAAAGCAAATTACTCCACCTACATTGTTTACGAATCCCTCTACTTTTTCATTTGCCATAATTTTTTCAGATTTTTCAGTTATTACTTTATTTAATTTTTCTATCATCTTGTTATTTCTCCTTCTCTTGTTTTATAATATTATAAAGACTTAACCAAAATTCAAAAATGTTTTAATATCTTCTATTTCAAAGGTTAATTTTTTACTAAATCATAATATTTTAACAATTCTTTATCAGCTTCTTCCTTCATTCCTTTCTTACGATAAGTAGATTCCAGATTTTTATAAGCCTTTGCATACTTTGGGTTAATTGCGATAGCCTTTTTGTATTCACTCACTTGATCATTGAGCATCTTTTTTTCTCCGTATGCAATTCCCAGGTTAAAGTGGGCCTCGGCGCTGTCAGGATTCAAACTTAGTACTTTTTTATATTGCAGGATTTCATCATCCAATAAGCCTTTTTTGCCAAACGTAACACCTAAATTGAAGTATGCATCGATATAATTAGGATCAATCTCAAGTACCTTTTTATATGCAGCGATAGACTCATCATACAATTCTTTATCACGATAAGCATGGCCAAGATTATACAGAGCCTCTAAGCTGTCAGGGTCTATTTCTATGACTTTTTGGTAAGCGCAAATCTCATTATCTATCATTCCTTTTGCGCCGTACGCAATCCCTAAATTAAAATAAGCATCTTTATAGGAATAGTTTAGATCAATTGCCTTCTTATAGGAAGATATCTCTTCATCAAATAATCTTTTCTTGCCATAGGCTACGCCCAAATTGTTATAAAGTTGCGGAGAATAACCATTGATATCAATGGCCTTTTTGTATTCAACGATTGCGTCATCAATCATGCCGCGTTTATTATATTCATTTCCAAGCTGATAATGCACATCAAAATCACGAAAGGCATCGGTACTATAGCCTGGAGCAAGGCAAATAAGATTTAAAAAAATAAGAGAAAAGAGAAAAACAATTTTTTTCATAAATTTATTTTATAAGTTAAGCGTGATAAAGCCAGTATGTTTTTTCATTATCAGTACAAATTTCTTTTGCAATATTGTAATATTCCGTCTCGGAAAGATCATCTAACTTTTTGCCGTATTTTTTAATAGCTGCATTGAATTCCATTACCATTTCGACCAGATTCTCATGTGTTTTTGCAGAGCCGCCTAATATGCAAAAATTTTCTCCCGTTGTGATTCTTTTATGATTATCCTTATTATCAAAGGCCAGGCCGCAAATCAGAGAATTTCTTTCTGATGATTTATACTGGTTATTCAACGATAACTCCTTTCCGTATGAATGAATAGCAGAATACCTTCTATGTTAGAAAATTGCATAAAGGATACCATCCTACGAAAAGAATGTCAAGATAAAGTATAGTCTGTGAAGTTACGAGGCAGTTATGGTGAATATTCTTCTGGCAATTTCAAAGTAAATGAGCAGTCCGGTAGCATCCAGCAAGGTAGCGATAAGTGGCGCAGATACAAATGCTGGATCAAGTTTTACAAATCTGAAAAATAAGGGAATTGCTATGCCGACAATGTTTCCAACACAAACTACAGCAGACAAAGATATACCTACTGTTAATGCCAGGGTGATTTGTCTTAAGGATATAGCGGCAATAGTGAAGGCTATTAGGCCCATAATGAGCCCAAGTGCAACACCCACCTTAAATTCCCGCAATATAATACGCCACCATTCTGTTGTTTTTATCTCTCCGGTTGCTAATGCCCGAATAATTAGGGTAGATGATTGTGATCCTGTATTACCACCGGATCCCGTGAGCATAGGTATGAAATAGGTAAGGGCAATTACTGAATTCAAGATCCCGGAATAGCTTCTCAGTATGGTTTGTGATATAGTTGCGGCAATTACAAGGATGACCAGCCATGAGATACGATTGCTAACGCGTTTTGTAAAACCTACACGAAAATATTCTTCTTCAATAGTTTGTATACCAGCCATTCTTTGGAAGTCCTTAGTTGCTTCTTCCTGCACAACGTCTAATATATCATCTACCGTAACAATGCCTACCAGTCTATCTTCATTATCTACCACAGGGACAGCCAGAATATCATATTTCTGAACTACCTGTGCTGCATTTTCCTGGACGTCCGTTGTGTGTACATAGAAGACGTTTTCATTCATGATGTCCTTAATAAGTTGGTCTGTATTAGCGAGGATGATATTTTTCAAGGAAGCTACACCACGAAGCTTTTTGGTTTCATCTACAATATAGCAGATGTAAATTGTCTCACGGTTTGGCCCTGTTTTTCTGATATGCTCAAGCGCTTTCCCAACGGTCATATCCATTTGAAGATCTACATATTCAGGAGTCATTATGCGGCCAGCAGAATTATGCGGGTAATTGAGAAGCTCATTAGCTTCCTTTCTCTCTAGGGATGGAAGTAATTTAAGAAGTCTTTCTACAACATATGCCGGCAGTTCATCAAAGAGTTGTGTGCGGTCATCTGGCTGCATTTGTATTAAAATTTCTCTTGCATGCTGTTCGGTAAATTGCTTGAGAAGTTCCTCTTGTTCAATAGGCTCGAATAGAGCAAAGACTTCAGATATTTTGTTTTTATCAAGTAACCGGAAGCCCATTACTCGCTCTGTGGGATTAAGTTCTCTGAGGATATCTACAATATCGGCAGGATGACGTTCGCGAAGAAAATCTCTCAATCCTTTGAAATCTTTTGTCTCAATAAGCTCCTTAATTTCGGGGAGAAATATCTTCGTCCATTGTATTTCCATAATTTAAATTAAACGTTCATGAAAAATTGTATTCTATTAAGCATAGGTAATTTTATGAGAATTGTGGTATATCCTCGTTTCCTGGTTAGAAATTTCATTTCATTCAACTTTTTCTACACCGAGAGCCTTTGCCATGCCCAAAAGTGTTCTTCCTAGTAAGGAACGTTTCATTTCGATTGCTTCAAAATCACATACCTCATCGCAGCAGAAGCATCCGATACACTTCTTCTTATCTACAATCACCTTGCCATTCTCTTTTGACATTGCGCCTGCAGGACAGTTTCTTACGCATTCATAGCATCGTGTGCAATTCGAGTGATTTACGGTAGAAAATGTTGAACAGGTATTATCAAACATCAAGGATAATAAAAAATTTGGCAAATATTTTCCTGCAAAGTCCTGGGCGCCACTGGAGGGTTTTTGAAAATCAGGAACAGCTACATTGGAGATCGATTCGCCAACTACATGAATGTTGTTTAGATCGCCACTACCTAAACCACGTTGATGCGCAAATCGAATAGTTGGTATAGCCATAGGCTCAAACCCAATGATAGAGCTAGCTACAGCGTCTATAGCCACGCTATCACGACTGGAAATGATAAGCCCTACTTTTTTGGGCTGACCAGCATTGGGACCGTTTCCCTCCATGCCTACAACGGCATCCATAATAATGAGATGAGGCGGTACCATTTGGTAGATGTCTACCAATGCCTTAGCAAATACCGTTGGTTTTGGCGCGATTAAATGAATATTTTTTTTCCCATTTCCCGGAATTGTGCCTAACATATTTTTTATTGCCCCGGTGTATTGGGTTAAACCATGCGTTTTCAGTTTAGGCACGGAGACTATAAGATCTGCCGTCCGTAGTGTTTTGGCGATACGGAATTTGTCTACGATCTCATAATCATGGTTATTAACATCAATATACTCATCTTTATCAAAATTGACAACCCTTGCTCCTGTATCCTCTGCAATCTCATTGATACGAGTTATTCGGAATGCGTTGAAGGTAGAACTGTTTTTTACACTGCCTGAAGAGTCTCCAATATAAACTTCACATCCAAAATCCTTTTGAAATATATTAACAAGTGCTCTGACTACGGCAGGATGTGTATTAACAGCCCTTTCAGGTGGTTGTGAGGATGAGAGAAGATTGATCTTTAAAAGAACCTTCATGCCAGGCCTAACGAGCTTATCAATACCATCCAGTAATCTTAAAGATTTGTGAATGGCATGATAAATCTTTTCTAATGTATAATCATCACATGTAACAATCGACACAGAAGGCATATGATAATCTCCTGGTAAAACAGGGTCTCAAATCAAAATAATATTAAATTCACTATGATCTTATGCGTTGAAGAGGACAGAGAAAAAATTACCATGAATTAAAGATTTGACTATTTATGCAATAGCAAAATCTTAACTCTATTATATAGAAATGTTTTCCTATTTAAAATGATAAATAAAACATAAGATACTAAAAGAATTTATTCATAGCCTCTGCCCTTTCCATATCCCTTTTGTACAATTCCTTTTCGCTGATGCTGTTCTGAAACAAACGGTTCTTTATCTTGAAAAATGGTCTGCGAAAATATTGTCTGTAATAATAGGCAAGAGGGTAGTTTTTAATAAAGGCAGGGGTGGTGCAGATATAATTGGCATATTTCCTGTTATATTTCCACCGGAGAAACTGAATGTCTTCTGGTTCCAGATAGTTTGTTTTAATATTTGCCCAAAAACAGTTATAGCGGCTATAGTCATATGTATTTGTTACAAGTCCCATATTAAGCAATTCTTCACGCATACCTGTTTTAGGATAAGGGGTTAATATTTGGTCTGCAAAGAAATCAATTTGTAAATTTACAAAGAATTCATAATTCTTTGCAATATCTTCTTCCTTATCGTTTGGGTTTCCAATGATCATGCCACCGACAATCATAATATTGTATTCGTGGAGTCGTTTAACAGCTAATTTGGTTCTCTCGATAATATTTCCTTTTTTCAAAAGTCTCAAATTTTCTTCTGAAGCATTTTCGATACCGAGGAAAACAATTCGAAAGCCTGCCTTAGCCATTTTTTCAATAAGGGTATCAGAAGAAGTAATTCCCATGCTACTGGCCTGAATAATGTATCGGATATCGTTGTGCCCGGCTTCAGTTATAGCATCGCAAAGGGACTCAAATCCTTTGGTGTCCAAAGTAAAATTATCATCCGAGAATATGATGAAATTTGCGCCATTCTGTTTGGCGTTAGCAATGTCTGAAAGTATTCTTTCAATACTAAATCTCCGGAAGGTTTTCCCGTACATTTTATCCATACTGCAAAAATTGCAAGGCATAACACATCCACGGGAGGATTCCACAATATCAAGCGTGAAACCATAATATTGATATCCTTTCCATATTCGTTTGGAACGGTTTGGAATTTTTATTTTTGTAAGATCTTCTAATGGCCGCGCTTGATTATGGATAAAATAGTTACCAGCCCGAAATGAGATGCCCGGGATGCTTTCCAGAGATCTTTTACCATCTATGGCCTCTAATAACTCATTAAAACATAAATCTCCCTCGCCACGAATGATAAAGTCAAAAGGACCAGAGTCATCACTCTCGCACATTTCATGGTACATTAATGTGGCATGGTATCCGCCTAAAACGGTTTTAGTATCTTTCTTGAGGCTTTTTACAAGATTCGCTATTCTCTTAGCTGTAGCGAATTGGAAACTCATGGCAGATAATCCTACAACATCTGGTTGATATTGTACGAGCAATTCCCTGATAGTTTCAGTAATTCTAGTTCTTCGTAAGATAAGGTCAGCCAGATAAACGTTATGGCCTTCAATATTACCTGCAATAGATGAAATGGCAAGATTAGGCGGCTTCCACCGGTTTGCGTTGAAGTGAGGGGCACAGTCTGGCATAGATAATAAGAGGATATTCATAGATCATTTTTACCTGTTTTTATGTTTTCTGATACTTCCTGATATTTTCTCATTCTATCAGTAATTCTAAGGCTTTCAAGGGAATTTAATTCTTGTTTGTAGGTATCTTTCCTGATTGCCAAACAAGCTTTTAAAAGTCGTAGGGAAGAGAATGGCGAGCAAGACCAATGCGAGTAATTGAAGATCAGCAAGACCGTATCGGCCTGAAGAAAAATATCAACCTAAACGTAAATGTAGAAGTTGATTTATGTCCAGGTTTAGAATGAGAGGCTACCATACCCCTGCCTCCTATAATTGACATTG
>SULG01000044.1 GCA_005524015.1 Candidatus Jettenia ecosi | reverse complement strand
GGGTAATCTCTATACGTTCTCCTAAACTACCAAATATGACTGTATGATCGCCAATAACATCTCCACTCCGGATCGCATGTATACCTATCTGGTTTACAGGCCGTTCACCGGATATGCCATGACGGCCATAAATAACGTCTTTACCCGTTTCCCTCCCCGTTGCTTCACAGATCTTCTCAGCAAGCCGCAAGGCTGTGCCACTGGGTGCATCCTTTTTAAATCTATGGTGTGTTTCCAGAATCTCTATATCAAAATCATTTCCCAGCATCTTTGCGGCTTTAGCTACAAGATCACATATAACATGAACGCCTACACTCATATTGGGAGAAACGAGACACGGAATCTGTTGGGAGATACGGTGTATTTTCTCATAGTGTTGTGTGTTCAACCCTGTGGTACCAAGAACGAGAGCCGTATTCTTTTTTGCACAAATTTCAGCAACGTTGATCGCTGATTCGGGTGATGAGAAGTCAATTAAGACATGTGCATACGTATCTAAAAATGGGGTAATTTTGATACCAGTTTCCCCGCATCCTGCAATTGAACCTATATCTTTCCCAAGGGAGGGATGTCCAATCCTTTCCAATGCTCCTACCAATTTTAACTCAGCATCCTCGATGACAAGAGCGGCAATCCTTGATCCCATTCTCCCACAAACACCATTCACAGCAATAGTAATCATTCTCTCTTTATCCTGTAACAATCCAATGAATTTAATCCTTATTTTTTTTATACCACTTACTGGCGCTTTTAAGAAAGCTGCGTTCCCTGCGTGTTAAATTCTTCAAGCCTTCACGATTTACCTTCTCAAGAATTTCATCCACTTTTGCGCGCAGTTCCTGTTTTTTTACGATTTCTTTCTCATGCTGATACATCTGCCATTTTTGGAGATATTCCGTTACCCGATAAGAATATTGAACAAACAAAAATCCATAAACAAGGCCACCTAAATGGGCAAAATGTGCAATATTATTACTCCTGGGGAGAATGCAATTAAAGATCGTGATGCTCGTAAAAATCATGACTAAATATTTTGCTTTTATAGGGAAAAAGTAAAAGATTACCGTGCTGTTGGGAAAATACATTGCAAAAGCTATCTCAATGGCAAAGATAGCGCCCGAAGCTCCTACCATAGGAGTCCATGGCGTAAATATACAATTGCATATACCGGCAAAGATACCCGCAGTAAAATAGAGCGTTAAAAACCGACGGGAACCGAGAACCCGCTCAACCTCACTTCCAAACATCCAAAGCACTAACATATTAAAGATCAAATGCCATGGATTTGCTGTGCTATGCAAAAACATGTAGGTAAAAAACTGCCATAACCATCCATGTCCTAATGCATCAGGTGGATAAAGCCAAAATAATTTTGTAAATGTATCAAAAGCGGGATAAGACCGATGCTGTACCGGTGTGTATTCCACCTGTACATCTGATACTATGGTTTGGGGTGACCACTGAGAACTTACGGTCGAAAATAACAATTGAAGCATAAACACACTGGCATTGGCAATGATCAAAACCATGATCACCTGTGTCCATTTGCTTCCAATATTTATTCCAAAAATGAGTCTGTTATTCCGCATCCTTAATCATTTTTGTGAAGTACCAGGAAATTACTATAAAAATATAGTATCCCTTTTTAGTGAAAAGTCAAGAATGTTATGTAGTAAGTTCTTATTTGATAAGGAGCTTCCTGAAAATAAACATTCCACCCAGAAAAAGAATAATATCTGCGCCCCATAAGATGGGTATTGCCGGCATTGATGTATTTTTTGTCAATGCAATTCCTGTTACTGCCAATGGGTAATAGAGGAATAAAATTATCATAAAACTGGCGCCAAGTCCGACCATGAGATTTCCACTACGCAATTTGATGCCGAGTGGAATACCGATAATGATGAAAACCAGGCAAGAAAGTGATTGCGATGCCCTTCTATGGATTGTAATATCATTTTCGCGTATTGATTCTTCCTTGTCAATAATCTCCAAATCATCTTCAATAATAGCGCTTTTTTTCAACAATATCCCTTGTTGTGCATCGATTTTAGCAATAGATTGCGAAAGTGAAGCAATGTTTTTTATCTCATCATTCTGTATCTTTTTGGCTGTGGCTGTATTTTGTTCGATAGTATAAATCCTTTGCTTCTCCCTTTCAATCGTTTCCTTAATTTGCATGATCTTTTTATCTCTGTCTTCATTTATAGATGGACTTATCTTGTTTTGCTTCTTTAATCGAATTAAATTCTCATTGGAAACGAGGATATAGTTTTTAGCTATTTTATTCTCATTCTCAAACCCATCAATTTTCGATCTTTGCCGTATCAGGTTCTCGTTTGATTGCTCTAATTCTATCATGAGCATTTTGCGTTTCCTCGATAAATCATCGTATTCTTCCTTGCATGCAGCAAATTCTATTGCCAGTTTGTTATTATGCCTTTGGGAGTCTGATGAGACTTTCGCATCTCTGATAACCTTTTTCAACTTTTTATTATCTTTACAAAGCTGGAATATCGTCATGTATTTTGTTGAAGAATCCCGTTTCTTTTCCTTTAATGAAATTTCAAAGGTAGTTTCATTAAATTCACCTAAACGAGGAGCTTCACCTATTTTTTTATAATTAGGCTTGATAAACTCTCCGCGACGTAATGTAAGGAAGATTTTATTCTCAGCCTCATTTACTTTGATAAACCCCTCTTCAGCAAGGATAACGTTGATCACATAATCATTCGCATATTCGATTACTGCTATGTCCTTATTAACATTATTCTCTATGCTTCCGATGTAGATTTGATAGGGATGAAAATCTAATTTCTTCTGAAAGGTTGCCAGGCTTCCTGTCAAAATATTATTTATTGCGCGCTCCTGTAATACGATCATTTTATAACATGATCGTGGTAAGATCTCTGAGGATAGGGCTAACGTTATTAAGCTAAAGATAATCCCCATCGCTAAAATTGGTGTGATCATTTTATAAATATGAATGCCACTTGCCTGGATAGCAATAATCTCACGGTCGGCGCTCATCCTTCCATAGGTCATAGCTGTAGCAGTCAATAAGGCTGAAGGTATAGAATAGGGGAAGGCCTGGATAAAGAGATGGAGGATCAGTTCCCTAAGGGCAATAATATCTAGTCCCTTATGCAATAACTGAATAGCGAATCCCAAAAATATCAGGAATTCAAAACACGCTAAGGATGGCAAAAACGTATAAAACCACTCTCTAACGAGATACCGTTGTAATGTTTTGTGAGAAAAAAAATTAGGCATTTTTACAAGAGGCAAATCTTTATCCCAGGAATCTTCTTATTTTTCCGGCAGCAATGATATTCTCTGTCATCGTTTCTTCTTTCTTAGCAAGGAAAGCCTCAATAATTTGCGAAGTATACTCACTATGGAGCAAATTCTCGGTGTATTTTATCATACCCAGCACTTTTTCGATCTCCTTTGCAATCTTTGGGGATATCAACTTTGTGACATCTTTATTATAATACGATGCAGCAAACGAGATATCTTCTAAAAAGTACGGATATGCCTCTTCAAGAAACAATAAATCTTTTTCCGTGAGATAATGTAATCCCAGGAGTTCTGGCGGCAATCCGATTGAGTATAGCGATGCACAGAAAGAGATTACTCGCGGCAAGGTGACTCCTTTTACGTTTCTTGAATAACCGAAAAGGCCAATATGGAGTTTACGCATTCTCCGGCGTGGAACAAATCTGGCTATGTCATTGATTAACGGCGCTAGATTGGTAATTTGTTCCCTGTACGCTGCCGACAGTCTTTCTGTAATATCAAGTGCCTTTTCTTCCTGTATACCAGGAGGCGCTTTTCTTGTGTGATTGTTGATTTTTTCAATAGCATTTCTCACTTCTCCTTCATCATAATCATACTTGAAGGCCGATTGAATAGTGAAGGTTTGGACGCTAGGGTATTCAGCCAGGCATTCATCCACGCTGAACGGTGTCAGATTACCCCGGAAAGGATTAGAACCTAATCCAAGAATGGGATAGATAGGCACCTTAATCCTTTCTTGCAATGCATACAATCTCTGGAGAGCAATTTTCACAACTAATATAGCCGGAAGCATACCGTAATTTAACGCAGGATCAGAACGGCCGAGAAACACCCTCTGATGCGGGAGTTGTTTGTCCTTAAGATAATTCTCTACCATTGTATCCGCAGAAAGCATATAAGGAATATCCTCGAACAAAGGGATAACTTCTATTGTTTCAGGTTTAAATTCTCCGATCCATTCCTTTATAATGATATCGCTCTCAAAGCACTTCTTATGTTGTTTACCTACAACAAAATCGCGATAATAGTAATATACCCGGTTAATAGATTCTGTGCTGGTAGTCATGGGAAGAATAACTTCTGAAATAGGGGGGATATTATCATTCCCGTAGAACAAACTTGCAGTATCGTATGAACGTGGCGCGCTTTCCAGTGTCTCCAAAAGGATTTTTGCCTCATTTTTTTCAACCATAGGATTAGGCACCCGTAACGTAATAAAGAGGTCTTTGCCAATCCTGTTGTTTTTGAAAAAATTATCATAACGAGACAACAGTTTTTTTATGACAAACTCATCAACTTCTTTTCCCTCGCAATCCCACATTTGTTCGTCACAGTGCAGATGCGAGAACACGTAATATGCCTCCTTTATTTCATCCTCACCCCGAAAGGAAGTTCCCTCCGTAAAGAATGGCATAGTGACATTATCGGGATGCTGCGTGCTCATGGTTCTTGGTATTTTCTTCATAGGGGTAATTTCTTATCTCAAAGAGATATTTTCATCCAGTATGTATTCTTAAAGTAATAACTATAAATTGTAAATTATATAAAAAAAAAGGTATTTTCATTAAATTAATTTAAAAAATTTGATAATTTCATTTTTTGTAACAACTCATAGAGCTACTTTATAGAATTTTATTGAATTAAGATTATGATTCGGAGACGTATTTATTGGACTATAGATAAGTCCTAAACTATTACGATTTCTACAATAACCATACTGCATTGTCAAGCTCCAAAACATATTTCTTACTTCCCTTATCCATAAAATGACGGTATAATCAATTATTAATTTTAACAAAATACTATTTTTACCGTAACACAATAGGAGAATGAGCATGTCCAATGAGTATTTTACACATGGGAATAAGCTCGACACCAGCGAACTTATATCTCTTGTTAATACTGAACAATACGATAGATTAGAGGAAGTATGGCTGGGAATTATCGAATCGAATAATAAAAATCTCCAAACGCTCTTCGAGGTAGTTGATTTACTTGCAAAACGGGAAGAGAAGAAACGGGCGTGTGATTTTTTGATGACACTGATTCCTCACTATAAACAAAAAGGGCTCTATGGTGATGTTTTAAAGGTCTTAAAAAGGATATTAGAACATAACCCAAACGGGAAAGGATTAGGCGGAGAGATTACTGAGTGTTATTCAAACATTTATAAAGATAGACCCTATGCAAAAGCTATGGTTGAGAAGACGTGTATAAAAGTAGAAACGGCATCCGATATCCATAAGGCCATAGAAAAATTGGAAAGGTACTTCTATCTGGATTGTGGTGATTACGTCTGCCACAAGAGCTGGGGTGTCGGTCAGGTAGTTTCTGTTGACATAGAAAAAGAAAAAGTAAATATCGATTTTGAGAAAAAGAGCAACCATAGCATTGCTATGGATATTGCGCCAGATATATTGCAAAAGCTGGATAAAGACGATTTATTAGTGATGATTTATGCTCAAAAAGATGCATTAAATACCATGATTGATGAAGATCCCGTATCTTTGATTAAGCTCACTCTAAAATATTTTAAAGGACGGGCTTCAGTCTCTCATATAAAGAATCGTCTCATATCGGGTGTTATACCATCTGAGAAATGGAGTAAATGGTGGACAAGTACGAAAAAATTAATTAAAAAAGATCCTTATATAAAACTCACTGAGGGTACGCCCACCGTCTCATTTTTAGAATTTCGCACCTCACCGATGACACACCACGAGGAGATACTTGAAAGGTTAACGCAAACCAAAGATATAAGCAAAAAGGCAGAGATTGCCAAAAAGTATATTTCCGAGTTAAAAGGGAATGAACAATGTAGTGAAACTCTGAATAAAATTATCGATATCTTTACCCAAGAGATTGATACATTATGTGCAACAAATCCTTCTTTAGCCATTGAATGTCTTTTACTCCTTGAAGAGGCGCAAGGTCTCATGAAAGGAGATACTGCAAAATATGGGAAGAACATTGAATCCCTTATCCTCTCGAATGAAAATCTCCCGGAACTCATTGATAAGATCAACATATTGGAATACAGAAAAGAGGTTCTCAGCTTAATGAAAAAGGTTAAGCCGGAACAATGGCAAGAGGTTTTTGTCTCTCTGTTCTTTATCAACGATGGTAATCTGTGGGAATTTACTATCAAAGAGCTTATTGCAGAAAACAAAGAGCATGCCCTCGAAGCAATAGCTATCAAAATATTTAATCAATTTAATGCATATCCGGAACATTATATCTGGTTCTGCAAAAATAGTATGCATGGACGCTACCCTGAATTTTACAAAAACATTGATTCTGCCACGATGTTTAATCGGTTAATAGAGCTCCTGGATAATATCTGTTTTAAGATCCAGAAAGGGCGGGATGGAAATTTTAAAGCCATTATGAATAAAATCAAAAACCTCTTAGAGGATAGAGGCACTGATTATGCCGTAAATGTTCTGAACGATGCCAATGCAGAAAGTATTTTTGACATTGTTTCCAGTAGCAAGGGTTTGGAGGATTGGTTTAAGGTTTCTATTGAAAGTGTTATTCAGGACCGTTTCCCGGATATGTTTGAAGAACAAGGTCCGGCAAAACTTGATGAAAATAAGATCTACGTTACAAAAGAAGGATTTGAGAAGAGAAAAAAAGAGTTCGATCATCTTATGAATGTGGAATTTACAGAAAATGCGCGTGATCTTGGTGAGGCGATTAGCCGTGGCGATCTTCGGGAAAATGCGGAATATAAAGCAGCGCGGGAAAAACAGGCAATGCTTGTTGAAAAGGCAGAACGCATGAAGGCAGAGTTGCAGAAGGTTGTTACTATTGAGCCACTCTTCATTCATCCCGATGTCGTTTCTCCCGGGACAAGGGTTACCTTGAAGCAGCAAGGGAAGATTGAATTAGAGAAGTATACCTTGTTAGGACCATGGGATATTGATATTGAGAAAGGCATTATTTCTTATTTATCTCCAATCGGAAAAGGATTGCTTGATAAAAAGGTAGGAGATGTTGTAACAATTAAACTGCCCGAAGGAGAAGTTATTTATGATATTATTAGGGTCGAAAAGGCGTTGTAGGAAGGATAAAGCATGTGCTAATTCAATACGAGAAGATGTTTTTGCGCCAAGAGGCAAATGCCTTTCTTCAGGATAACTAAGAATTTTTTTAATAGATACCATATTGTTATACAAGGGTATATACTATGCTAAAAATCAGGTCGTAAGTGAATTTTTGTGTAATACTCTTATTTCCAGGATTTCTCATTCCTGACTCAGGGAAAGGTATCATGAATGAGTTAGTGGATAAAAGCAGATCTGATTTCCCATTTTCTGCCCCTATGCATTTTACAACGAAACTTCATTCCTCTTCATGTATCAAAATCCTTACCAAATAGGGGCGAAGCGTTTACCTGAATTTAGCAAATACTTCGCCGATACCATTTGAACGTTTGATTTTGCATATCCTCTATTCGGGTCATATGAAAAATCTTTTGAAATTATTGCATCAAAACAAGCAATACAAGGAGATTGTTTCTCATGTATTGAGAGGGGATGATTGTTCTGTCAATGGACTATGGGGATCATCTGCAAGCTTTTTTATTGCAGCAATTGCCAGTGAGAGACTAAAGAGAATTGAGAAACAACCAAAAATCCTTCTTGTTGTACCCACTCTGGAAGAGGCTCAGGATGATCTTGAAGACCTGAATACCTTTCTCCCAAACCATGTCAGTTTATTTCCTGCCAGTGAAAGTATCTTTCCTGAAGATTTCGGTGATAATGATATTTTGGCACAAAGGATTCATATCCTCAAGCAGATACTCCACAGCGATAGCAATTCCCGATGCAAACTGGATATTATTGTATCGCCTGTTCAGGCGCTGTTACAACCCGCGCCGTCTTCTCAATCCCTTTCTGAAAACATCCTCTGCCTTCGGAAGAACCAGGAACACTCCCGTGATAAACTCATTACATGGTTGCAGGATCACTATTATCAATTGGTTAGTCAGATAGAAAATGCCGGAGAATATGCCCTGCGGGGCGGTATTGTTGATATTTTCCCTTATGCCTCTGATGTTCCTTATCGCATTGAGTATTTTGGCGATGAGATAGAATCCATCCGTGGATTTAACCTCGAATCCCAATTATCCGAACAAGATTTAAATACATGCCAAATACTTTCTCTCGATAGGATTCATTATGCGGCACAGACACACGCTGCCGGACTGGAATCACAAAAAATATCACTTCTCGACTATCTTAAGAAAGATACCTGGATTATTCTCAAAGAACCGGTAAGCCTGGAAGATCGGGCGAGAAAAGTATTGATCGATAGAGATAACAGCAGCACAGTGCTTACTGTAGATGAAATTTTTGGACAATTAAGCGCCTTTACGAAGATACACATATCGAAGCTACCCTTTGTACCTGACAACAGTAACTATACATTTCACGTTAAATCGGTGAATGATTTTCCTCAAAATATTCAGGCAATTATACCAGAATTGAGCAAGATAACTGATGTCAACACGAAAACAGTCGTTTTCTGTAATAACAGCGCTGAAGAACAACGTTTTCAGGAGATTATTCATACTCTACCCGCAAAAGAAAATGGACGATTAGAACTCCGTATCGGTCATATCCACAAAGGATTTCAATTCTCTGATATAGGGATTGCTATCCTTGCACACCATGAAATCTTTCATCGTTACAGGCAGCGCCGCGAGCCGAAAAAGCCTATCCAGACCAGGGCAATTGACTCTTTTCTGGAATTGAAAAGAGGTGATTATATAGTTCACATGACTCATGGTATTGGACGCTTTCGGGGGATGGAAACGTTAGAAGAGGAAGGGCATAAAAGGGAATATCTCATAGTGGAGTTTGATGAGGGCACAAAGATATATGTGCCTGCTACGAAAATTGAGCTGGTACAAAAGTATATCGGCAGTTCAGACCATAAACCCAGGCTTGATAAGGTTGGTTCAAAATATTGGGAAGTTCGAAAAAGACGAACGGAAAATGCTGTCAAAGATGTTGCAGGCGATTTACTTCATATCCAGGCATTGCGCAATGCAAAGGAAGGCATTGTTTATCCGGAAGATACAGAGTGGCAGAAAGAGTTTGAAGCGGAATTTATCTACGAGGAAACCCCCGATCAGCTCCAAATCATAGAGGATATAAAGCGTGATATGGAATCGGAAAGACCTATGGACCGGCTTATTTGTGGAGATGTCGGTTATGGGAAAACAGAGATCGCCATGAGGGCGGCTTTCAAGTCTGTGATGTATGGGAAGCAAGTGGCAGTGCTGGTACCCACGACTATCCTGGCACAACAGCACTATGGTACCTTTTCAGAACGTATGGCCGATTATCCGGTCAAAATTGAAGTATTAAGCCGGTTCAAAACGCAAAGAGAGCAAAAGGAGATTTTGGAAAAGACCTCTGCCGGCCTTACTGATATCCTTATCGGTACTCACCGGCTGTTACAAAAAGATGTCCATTTTAAAGATCTTGGTTTGGTCATTATTGATGAAGAGCAGCGGTTTGGTGTTGAACATAAAGAACGTCTTAAGAGATTACGGCAAATGGTAGATGTGCTTACTCTGACAGCTACACCAATACCGAGAACGCTCCATATGTCGTTAATGGGAATCAAGGATATCTCTTCACTCAATACACCTCCGTCGGGCAGACAAGCTATCCATACACAGATTATCCGATTTGATCCTGCCCGGATCCGGCAAGCCATCATGTTTGAACTCAACAGAGATGGTCAGGTGTATTTTGTTCATAACCGTGTTTATAATATCGAGAGGGTCGCTCAAACCTTATCCAGGATTGTGCCGGAGGCGAGCATTATAACCCTTCATGGGCAGATGGATGAAAGGTTTATGGAACAAAGAATGCATGAGTTTGTAGAAGGTAGGGCAGACATCCTGGTATGTACGACAATTATTGAATCAGGACTGGATATTCCCAATGTTAACACGATATTAATCAATTGCGCTGATACGTTTGGTCTGGCAGATTTACATCAGTTACGGGGCAGGGTGGGGCGGTACAAGCACCGTGCCTATGCCTATATGATATTACCTGTTGATCGTCCTATTACTCCGGAAGCAGAAAAACGGGTAAAAGCTGTTGAGGAATTTGCAGAGCTGGGCGCAGGCTTTCGGATCGCTATGCGCGATTTGGAAATCAGAGGCGCCGGAAACATCCTTGGAACGGAACAGCATGGCCATATTGCGGCTGTAGGTTATGAGATGTATTGCCGGTTATTAGAATTAGCGGTAAAAAAGGCCAGACACGAAACCGTACATGAGCCGATCGAGGTTTCCATCGACCTCAAACTGGAATCTTTTATTCCTAAAAACTATATTCAGGAAGATACCCTGAAAATGGATATCTATCGGAGATTAAACCGTTCTGTTACCATCGGGGAAGTACAAGCTATTGCTCATGAAATAGCAGACCGTTTTGGTACTATCCCTCATCCGGTAAAAAATCTCCTTTCCGAGAGTGAACTGAGGATTATTGCTCAGGGGGCGAAAATTCGCTCTATGGTACGGGTAGATAATATTTTAATTATGCAAGTAGCCGATTTAAAAAGGGCAGAAACAAACTTATATAACCTAAAAAAATATATACGGATTATTAATGAAGATACCCTGCATATGAAATTACCCAAGAAAGAGATACGGCCGGAAGATTTACTGGAATTTTTAAAAAAATCAATTAAAATCTAGCAGGATATTTTCATATTTAGCGATATGCGATTGGGTATGCAAGGTTGAGCAAACGGTGTAGATTATTCTTCTATGTCTGGGTTACTTGTGAAATTCCTGATTCCTTTTAAAGTTTTGTCAAAGGGTAATGAAAAATGTTTATAAGATATACCATACTACTCTTATTGGTTATTTTCGCCGATCCTCCCTCTTTCTGCTCCGGGGCCATGATTGATATGGATAAAAACAGTATTAATTCAATCAGGGCTATTGTAGATGATGAGATTATTACCCATGAAGAAGTTATTAAACATGCTGCAGTAGCCATCAAAGAAGCACAAGAACGATACAGAGAGAATGAATTAATGGATAAAATTGAAGAAATATTAAAAGATACGCTGGAGGAAATGATCAACAGGAAGGTGCTTATTAAAGAGGCGAATCGTTTATTTAGTACCAATGAGCTTATGATGAAAGATGTAGAGAAAGATTTGGATTCCTTTGTGAAAGGCGCCGTGAAGAAAGTAGGTTCTTTATCAAAATATTATGAAATTGCTGAATCTCAGGGGATCAATCCTATCGAGAAGAGGAATGCATTAAAAGAGGATATTATGATAGACAAGATCATGAAGGAGAATGTCTATGACAGGGTTAAAATCCAGCCTAAATTATTGAGGCGTTATTACTGTGAGAATATTGATGAATTCCGTCAGAAGAAAGAAGTAAAATTACGACATATCATGATAAGATTCTCTGCTCATAAGGGCAATAAAGAAGAGACATTCTCTGTAGCACAACAGATTATGAGCCGTATCAAAAAGGGTGAGAATTTTTCAGCCCTGGCTCAGCAATATTCAGAGGGTCCTAATGCAGAAAATGGTGGTTTGTGGAGCTTTGAAGAAGTTCGTGAGTTAAGAAAAGACCTTAGAGATGTCGTTTATAGTCTGAAAGATAATGAGTGCAGCAAGATTATCGAATCATCCGTTGGATATCATATTTTTAAAGTAGAACTGATAAAACCAGAAAAGACTCAGGCATTTGAAGCAGTGCAGGATGAAATTTATAAGAAAATTTATCGGGAAGAGACTACGAGATTAAAAAATCAATATATCAATAGCTTAAAGACGGGGGTTTTTGTTCAGATTATTGATTGATTCTTCTTCTTTTTGAAAATAGAGAGAGGTTTCCGTACAGAAATAGGTTTTGAGATAGCTTCTGGTAAATGTGCCGTGTAAGATCTACAGGCTCCTATTCATCATTTTATAGGAATACAGATGGACGATCTTAGGAAACGTATTATTGAATTAGAGACCGAACTCTTTAACCTCAGGGCTGAGGTTGAGAGAGCTAGGGAGCAAAATTTTGAGCTCGGGCATACAAAAAGTGCAATTCTTGCTATGATGGAAGAATTACAGGATTCCCGAACAGTTATAGAAAGAGCAAAGAGTGAATTGGAGAATACCTTTGATTCCCTCCCAAATCCTATTTTTATCCACGATGAAAAATCAAAGATTATGAGAGCAAATACCGCATATATTGAGATAGCGGGACTGCCCTTTGATCAGATTATCGGCAAACCTTACTACGATATCTTTCCAAAAACAAAATCTCCTTGTGAAATGTGTCTGAAGATGCTGGAAACGAAAGAAAAGGTAAAAGCAGAAGAAATCTCTGTCCCGTCTTTGGGAAAGGTATTTAAGGATATATCCTATCCAATAAAAGATAAACATGACAGGTATCTTTACTCTATTCATGTATTGGAAGATATTACCGATTATAAAAAGGAAGTTGAGAAGACAGTAAACCAGGAGAAAGAAATAACGGGCAGTCTCCTGATGATTGCCGAAGCTACTACCTGTGCAACAGATATCGAAAAATTTATGGAGCGGGTTGTTCAGTGTGTCCAGAAGATTATGGGAAGTACTCTATGCCTTTCCTATCTCTGGGATAGTGATACCAGGATATTTAGACCCAGTCAATCAGCCGGTCTCTCTCAACCCATGGTTCCTTCATTCAGAACGGAGACATTGGATGATACGATAGACTTCATCAAGAGGATACGGGAGGAGAAGAAACCAATAATCATGTATGATTCTGGATTTTATCAATGGATTAAGGATATACGGGTGATGGCTATTATACCGATGATAGGCAGAACAAGCTATCTTGGGCTCATTATTGTCATCTATAAGGATCCCCGTCTGATTACTGAAAGAGATGAGAAAATTATGGAGGGCATTTCCCATCAGGTCTCTATCGCTCTTGGAGAGGTGAAACATTACAAAGAGTCTATTCGTAAAACAATGGAACTTTCCTATGCCATGGAAACTATCCAGGTACTCCATAAGATTGATAAGAGCATCCGTCCCTCAGGAGAACTCCAGGAAATACTGGAAACTGCCACGCATATGATTTCAAAAATTATTTCATGCGAAAGAGTAACCATTATCCTTGTTGATCAGGAGATGAATAGATTGAGATATGCGGCCGGGTTTGGAATACCTTTTCTTTCAAAAGAAACAGGTATTCCATTCGGTGATACAGATATTACAGAGGTTATTAAAACAGGGGCGCATCAATACGTTGCTGACATGACAAAGGTTAAGAGGTCACGTCCCTTTGAAGTAAAACTTATTGAAGAGGGGTTTCGATCCCATATAAGAGTTCCTCTGGTTGTGAGTGGAGCTGTTGTCGGTGTATTAAGTATTGGCGCTAAGAGGCCGGCTGCTTTTACCCCTGCTGATTTATCTACTGTTGAGAATATTGCCACCCGGATGGCTGTAGCCATAAAGAATGCAAAATTATTTTTTGATATGGAAGAGTTATTCCGCTTAACAATCAAATCTCTCTTCTCGATGGTAAATTCCGGATCTGGCTGGTTTGCTGAACATGCAAATCGGGTTGCAAGGTATGCTCTTGATATAGGGAAGGGAATGGGCCTTTCTGAAAAAGAGCTAAGGGATCTGGAGTTAAGTGGATTTCTCCATGATATAGGCAGTATAGGGATCTCTGAAACTCTCCTGGATAAGCCGGAAAAGCTCACTGATGAAGAATTAATAACAATAAGGCAGCACCCATTAAAGGGTGAAAAGATTTTAGAACCAATAAAGCATTTAAAGGAAGCTGTTCAGGCGGTAAAATACCACCATGAGTTTTATAATGGCGCCGGTTATCCCGAAGGTCTCAAGGGTGAAGCAATTCCGTTGTTTGCGAGAATTTTATCCGTTGCAGATGCCGTAGATGCAATGGGTATGGATAGACCGTACCGGAAGAGAAGATCTGCGGATGATATTGTTACTGAGTTGAAAAGATGCTCAAGGACACAGTTTGATCCAAAAGTAGTAGATACCTTTCTAAAGATGTATCCAGGCGAAGGTTACTATGGGTAAGAATTTTACCAAAGGTATAACCTTTCAATGTACGTTTACTCTTATTTTCATAGTAATTTTCGGTATAGCTTCATACGTTATTTTCTCCAGGGGTATATCACACACAAGAGCTAATGCTGCACAGATTAACACCAGCAGCAGTTTACGTATGCTGTCTCAACATGCAGCACTATACTCCTTGCGTTTAATGAACAGCCAGAATAAGAGTGAGAGAAAGAATTGCCGCCAGGAATTGCTGACTATCGCGAAACGTATTGAAGATTCTCACCACAGGTTAATTCATGGTAACCCAGGTATGAATTTCTCTGGTAAGCTTTCACCTCACCTGCAGCTTATATATTTTCATCCTCCCATATTACTCGATAAACAGATACGCGACTACATTGCTGAAATTAATGCATTGGCATATGACACAGACAGCAGACTTATCCGGAATAATCCTCATTTCCGCTCTATCCTTACGGCATCTACATCCAAACTTCTTGAATCTCTCAATACGGTAATAAAAGAATATGAGAAAGAGAGTGAAGCGGGCAGTGCTTACTTGCATAGAGGGGGAATAGGGGTGTTGTGTTTTATCCTCTTTACCTTGTGTATGGAAGTGTTGTTCGTTTTTCGGCCTATTGTTTTCCGTTTCCTGCGTGTTAAAAACGGAAAAGGGGTTATGAACAATCTTGCGGGAATTCAGGAAGGCAGTACCGGACAAAAGCGAACGGAAGCGTTATTAAGCGAAGCCGGTCAAAAACTCCATGCGATTGTTCATACTTCGCCATTGGCTATCATATCCATGGATACTGATAGGAATATCAGAAGTTGGAATATGGCTGCTGAGCGGATTTTTGGCTGGACTGAGCAAGAAGTGCTCGGTTTTCCTTTCCCTGATATTTTCAGTGGAATGTGCGAAGACTTATGTATGCTGCAGGACCGTGTGCTACAGGGGGGTTTATTTACAAGTACAGAGGTATGCGGAATAAGGCGGGATGGTTTACCTATTGACATGAGTATCTCGATGTCACCATTATATGATGGCGCTGGCAATATCAACGGCATTATAAGTTTAATTGATGATATTACTGAACGTAAGAGGGTCGTACAACGTTTCAATGTCCGGATTGAAGTGGCGCGGGCATTGGCAGAATCTGATACACCTCATGAGGCTTTTTCGAAAGCAATCCAGGCTATTTGCGAAGGTTTTATCTGGGACTTTGGTGGAATTTGGATAGTGGACCAGCAAGATACCGTTTTGCGTTGTTTGGATATCTGGCATTTGCCATCGGTGGAAGTGCGAAAATTTGAGATAGCTGCACGAGAAACTACCTTCTCCCCTGGCGTTGATTTATTGGGACATGTCTGGGTAAGCGGGAAGTCTGTCTGGATTTCCGATATTACTCAGGATGCTTATTCCCTCAGATCAGGAATTACGGGCGAAGAGAAGTTTCAGGGAGTATTTTGTTTTCCTCTTAAGAATAAGAATGAAGTCCTTGGCGTTATGGCGCTCTTTAGTTACGAAGTGAAACAATGTGATAATGACTTATTACGTATGATGGCTGATATTGGTAATCAAATTGGTATAGGTATTGAGCGAAAACAGGCTGAGGAGCGCATAAAAGAGGGAGCGGGGATAAATAGTGTGCTTCTGCATGTAGCAAAGGTGATTGGTACGATTCTTAATCCGGATGAGGTACTAAGAAAAATTGTGGAGATTGTTCCCAGTGTCTCTGACATCGATAGGTGTGGTATCCTCCTCTGGGATGAAAAACAGAATGCCTTTTTGCCAGCCCAGGTCTGGGGAATCGAGAAATCGCTGATGCTGGATTTCTATCAACTGAAATTTCAACCCGGGATACCACTGATAGACTTGCTCCTTAATGGTGAAATAGTGATAGCTGATAATACTATGGAAAACGCTATCCTTCCAAAGGATTTAGTAAAGACATTTGGTTCGAAGTCTATGATCATTATCCCTATTGTGAGCAGAGATAAGGTTATTGGTGTTATAGGTGTTGATAGGGTAGGTACTTCAAGACCATTTAAGGAACGAGAAAAAATATTCCTCCAGGGAATTTCCCATCAGTTAGCTATTGCTATAGACAATGCAAGGCTTTACCGGGAAGTAGTAGATAGATCTATAGAATTAAGTCAAAAGGTAGAAACCATCAAGATCATGCATGAGATCGAGAGAAGTATCTTGTCTGCCCTGGAAAGTGATGAGATTTTAGAGACATCGACACGGATGGTATCCAAGCTTATTCCTTCTGATAGGGTTACCGTTGCGATGATTGATAAGGAAATGAATGCGTTTGTCTATAAGGCAGGATTTGGAATAAAATTGACGAAGGGTAGCAGTATTCCTTTCGAGGATACCTCGGCTACAGATGTTATAAAAACGAGAAGGCCCGCATTTATACCAGATATGGCGATAAAAGAAAATCTGTTACCGTTGGAAGAATCGCTTCTGTATGAAGGGTATCGTTCACAAATAAGGGTTCCCTTAATTGTTAAGGATGAGATAATCGGCTTGCTTAACGTGGGAAGTAAACGGGTTGCTGCCTTTACCCCGGAACATCTTTCTATCATAGAAAGGATAGCAGATCAAATAGCAGTGGCGTTAGAGAATGCACGGCTTGTATTAGATTTGAAAGAGATGCTTTTTGGAGCAGTAAAAACACTATCGGCAGCTATAGATGCCAAATCTCCCTGGACTGCAGGTCATTCTGAACGTGTTACAAAATATGCTGTTGCTATAGGAAGAGAATTGGGTCTATTTGAAAATATGCTGAAAAATCTGGAGCTGGCAGGTCTCCTCCATGATATTGGTAAGATAGGAACCTACGAGATGATTCTCGATAAGCCATGCGGACTTACTGATGAAGAGTTAAAGATCATGCGTGAACATCCATCAAAGGGTGTAGAGATTTTAGTGCCGATAAAATACTTAAGAGAAATTATTCCCGTAGTAAAGCACCATCACGAGTCCTACGATGGCACTGGTTATCCCGAAGGTCTTAAGGGTGAGACAATTCCATTCCTTTCAAGGATATTAACCGTTGCAGATGCAATAGATGCAATGGGAGAGGACAGGCCTTACCGGAATAAAAAACCGAGAGATGATATCGTTAAGGAATTGAAAAGATGTTCAGGGAAACAATTTGATCCAAAGGTGATTGATGCTTTTTTAAAGATTGTTCAAAAAGTGGTAATTTCTTAAAGATATGAATCTATAACGGACACCGTGATAGGTTCATATACAAATGTCACTGCCTTTTTTCACCGCATGTTCCACAAATTATTGCCTTTTATATTTTCCCATCAACTGACCCTCGGCTATGATGTGCCCTTCCATTGCCTTCAGTAATTGTTGTTTCGTAGTACCCGCGTCGAGATTAATTTCTGTATCCAGGGCATAGAGCTTGAAATAGTATCTGTGTGTACCACTGGGTGGACAGGGCCCGCCATAACCAATTTTCTTGAAATCTGTTGTTCCTTGTTTAGCGCCATTTTTAAGGGTTTTCTGATATGGCATGTTCTCTGGTAGCGTCTGAACATTCGCCGGCAGATTAAAAAGTACCCAGTGAACCCATGTTCCCATGGGTGCATCTGGATCATCACAGATAAGAGCAAGGCTCTTTGTCCCGTTGGGAACAGAATTCCATGATAAGGGAGGCGAGATATCCTCTCCGTCACAGGTATGCTTTTGCGGTATCATGCCTCCTTCTTCGAAGGCTGGACTTTTTATTTCGATTTTCATTTTTTGTTCTCCTGTTATATTGGCATGAGATTGATTTTTGCTTTGATAAAAGCAAAGGATAATAAGTGTGATGAATAAGCAACAAATTTTTTTAACCATAGGTAATTTTCCCAATGAATGAGTGTGTTTGGATAAGAGCCTGTCTGAAAAGATGCTATGGTGGATTCGCTCTGGTTAATCCTCCCTACCAGTAATTCTATACTGAGTAGGGTGGATTAAGGCGCTGTCTTTTGCGCTGAATCCACCACTTTTCTATCATAAATTACCCTTTATGTCAATTTATAGTATCCAAGAAACGAAACCGAACATGGTGGAAGTAAAATCTTGGTAGTTACTCAAAATACTGTTGGATCATAGTAGGGGCGAACCTTGTGTTTGCCCACCCTTTGTGTAAATTCAAGACCTGTGTGTTTTCCCACAATCAGGGCGAACACAAGGTTCACCCCCATACGCATCAAGCTAACATGTGGAAACGGTGAAGAATAACATAATCCCCCGTAATCCCCCTTTAAAAAAGGGAGAAATAGTGAATGCTTTAGAAAAGGGGGAAATCCCTCGTTCCTCCTTTTTCTACACTTATCCTTCTTCCCCCCTTTTTTAAAGGGGGGCAGGGGGGATTAGAGAGGAATATGGGCACACATTGCTCTTTTTCCAAGGAGATACCGCCTTTTTTATGGAACACTATTCTTAGCTTGATGCGTATGAGGTTCACCCCTACCCAGGTTTTGCATCTTATTTTGAGTAATTACGAATCTTGGTTGTATGCAGGTGTATAGAACGTGCGGAATCCTTAAACATGTCATTGCGAGGAGTGAAGCGGTTGCGAGGCGAAAGCCGAAGCAAACTCGGAGATTCCTTGCTGGTATGCTCGGAACAGGCTCCACAATCTCTGCCCTTGGGATTGCTTCGGACAATACCCTCGCAATGACTGGTGAAGTAGTCTTTCTCCAGATGAGAATTTCCAGCGGGTTCAGGTTTGCAACCTGAACCCGCCCAAGGTCTTTTGAACTCGTAACCCTGTAGTTTTCTGAAAAGCAACCCCATAGGGGTGAAATATTTATAGAAACATGTGATATTCAAAACCTTAGCTCCATCGGAGCGGCAGGTGAAGCACAGAAACACTATGCCGCTCCGATGGAGCTTGATTGTGGCAGAAGATTTGTCTATAAACATTTCGTTCCTAGCGGAGCTTCTCACGGTATTTTTTCAAAAAACTATCGTGTTACCATAATTCTCATAAAGGTATTGATAGGATATACCATAATTCTGATATAGTTATCTATACGTTTTATGTAACCTCCTCAAAAATCAATCACCATCTCTCGATATTCTTAAAAGCCTCTTGAATGTCAGTTACAAGGGAATTTAACTATTGTATATTTTTATCTTTCTTGATATGTTCTTATGATTAAATATGGCATGAAAGGGGAGATTTCAGGCTAATAAGCTTCTTTGAATTGGTTCTACAAGTTAATGGGTAATCAAAATCCGGAACAAATAGCACGAGACCTTATTGATAAGCAACTCATTGCCTGCGGCTGGCTTATTCAGAAAAAGAACAGGATTAACCTTCATGCGGGAATTGGTGTTGCTGTTCGTGAGTATTTAACTGATGCGGGAGTGGCCGATTATGTCCTGTTTGTTGATGGGAAACCCGTAGGTGTTATTGAAGCCAAGCGTGAAGAAGAAGGACACCGCCTCACCATTCACGAAGTACAATCTGAAGAGTATGCCTCGGCGAAACTCAAATACCTGAATAACGAAAAACTTCCTTTTGTATATGAAAGCACAGGTGAAGTAACCCGATTCACCGACTTCAGAGACCCCAAGCCCCGCTCAAGACCTGTATTTTCTTTTCACCGCCCGGAAATCTTCCGTGAAAGGCTGAAGAAATCGAAATCGCTTCGTGGCAGTTTGCTTAACTTACCTGCACTGCCTCTTGAAAGATTGCGTGATTGCCAAATCAAGGCCATCAACAATCTTGAAGTATCTTTTAAGGACAATAGACCGAAGGCATTGATTCAGATGGCAACGGGTTCCGGAAAAACCTATACGGCCATCACGTTTATGTATCGTTTGCTGAAATACACCCATGCAAAACGGATATTGTTTCTGGTTGATACCAAAAATCTGGGCGAACAGGCAGAACAGGAATTCATGGCATATCAGCCAAATGACGACAACCGCAAGTTCACCGAGTTATATGGTGTGCATCGTTTGAAGTCAAGCAACATTCCTACTGACAGCCAGGTTTACATCAGCACCATTCAGCGACTGTATTCCATTCTGAAAGGTACAGAATTGGAAGAAAGCGCCGAGGAAGAAAATCCAAACGAGAGATGGCAGCCGAAAGAAGTTCCGCCGGTTGAATACAATGAAAAACTGCCGATTGAATTTTTTGATTTTGTCGTGATTGATGAATGCCACCGCAGTATTTACAACCTGTGGAAGCAGGTGCTGGAATATTTTGACGTCTTTCAGGTTGGACTAACCGCAACACCTGATCAACGCACGGCGGCGTACTTTGACCAGAACCTTGTTTCTGAATATCCCCACGAAATTGCCGTGGCTGACGGCGTGAATGTGGGTTACGATGTATTTCTTATTGATACACGCGTTACCCAACAAGGCGCCACCTTCTGGAAAGGCGTGTATGTAGAGCACCGTGAACGATTGAGCAGGAAAAGACGATTGGAGTTGCAGGATGAAGATGAGGCATATACCGCACAACAACTGGATAGGAATGTGGTGAACCCGAATCAAATCCGCACGATCATTCGCACGTTTAAAGAACACCTGCCAGAAATATTTCCCGACCGCTACAATGGGCAGGGCGAATTTGAAGTGCCCAAGACACTTATTTTTGCCAAGACCGATTCCCACGCTGACGACATTATTCAGATAGTCCGTGAGGTGTTTGTCGAGGGAAATCATTTTTGCAAAAAAGCGACTTACAAGGCAACCGAAGACCCGAAGTCGGTACTGGCACAGTTTCGCAACGAGTACCATCCGAGAATTGCCGTTACAGTTGATATGATTGCTACCGGAACGGATGTAAAGCCATTGGAATGTTTGCTTTTCATGCGGGATGTAAAAAGCCGGAATTATTTTAAGCAGATGAAAGGCAGGGGCACAAGAACTGTTTCCTTTGATGACCTGAAAAAGGTTTCGCCTTCTGCTAAATACACCAAAGATCATTTTGTGATTGTGGATGCCATCGGAGTTACCAGGAGTTTGAAAACTGACAGCCGTCCGTTGGAGAAAAAACCCGGCGTGCCCTTAAAAGATTTGCTGGCAGCTATTACCGTTGGTGCAAGAGAGGAAGAGTTGTTCACTTCATTAGCCAACCGCTTAACACGGCTGGAAAAACAAATTACCGATAAAGAGAAGCGACAATTTTCTGAAAAGGCCAATAGCAAAACCGTTTCGCAGGTGGTGAAGGAATTATTGAACGCCTTTAATCCTGACACCCTGGAAGATTTGCGCATGAAGGTAGAACAGGAAAACCCCGGTGCTGCGCCCGTTGAGAAGGAAGAAGAATTCAACCGCTTACAAACTGAATTGCAGAACAACGCAGCAAAGGTATTTACGGGTGAGTTGAATGAATACATTGAGAATGTCCGCAAGGCGCACGAACAGAAGATTGATATGCAGAATCCCGATACCGTAATCAGTGTGGGCTGGGACAAAGACAACAAGACAAAGGCAGAAACGCTGGTGCAGGATTTTAAGACGTGGATAGAACAGCACAGAGACGAAATCACAGCCTTACAGATTTTTTATGCGCAGCCCTATCGCAGGCGTGAACTCACCTATGCCATGATTAAAGACGTGCTGGAAAGACTGAAGGCTGAAAAACCCGTGCTTGCCCCTATGCAGGTGTGGCGTGCCTATGAGCAACTGGAAAAAGCAAACGGCTTACCGGGGAATGAATTAATTGCATTAGTCTCTTTAATCCGTAAAGTTTCAGGCATCGATAAAGTGCTGATAGCTTACGATAAAACCGTGGATAAAAACTTCCAAAACTGGGTGTTTAAGAAGCAGGCAGGCACTTTGAAATTTACGGAAGAACAGATGCAATGGCTGCGGATGATTAAGGAACACATAGCTACCAGCATTCACCTGGAAGCCGATGACCTGGATTACACACCATTTGATGCCGAAGGTGGAAAAGGAAAGATGTATCAACTCTTTGGCGGCAGGATGAATGAAATTATAAACGAGCTAAATGAGGCATTGGCGGCATAAGATGATTGACAGAAACAAAATACCGGCAAGTTGGGAAGTCGTGAAGTTGGGGAAAGTGTGTGAAACTACGAGTGGCGGTACACCAAGTAGAAAAGTTACGAAGTATTATGGGGGAAAAATACCTTGGGTCAAATCAGGAGAGCTTGAACACAATATAATTCTTGATACCGAAGAAAGAATAACAGAAGAAGCTATTCAAAATTCAAGTGCTAAGATATTTCCGAAAGGAACATTACTCATCGCCTTGTATGGAGCAACCGTTGGCAAACTTGCTTTTCTTGGAATTGATGCTGCAACAAATCAAGCAGTATGTGGAATTTTCAAGAATGAAATTATCAACTCCAAATTCCTGTATCAATATCTTTTTTTTCAAAGACCAAATTTGATAGGTCAGAGTTTTGGTGGTGCTCAACCAAACATAAGTCAAACTATTCTAAAAGAGCTTGAAATTCCTCTTCCTCCACTCTCCGAACAACACCGCATTATTTCCAAAATAGAAGAACTCTTCAGCGAATTAGACAAAGGCATTGAAAGTTTAAAAACCGCCCAGCGGCAACTCAAAGTTTACCGGCAGGCAGTGTTGAAGTGGGCTTTTGAAGGAAGATTGACAGAGGAATGGAGAAAAGAAAACGCACATTTAAATACAGCCTATGACTATTTAAGACAAGTATCGGAAATACGGAAGAAGAATTTTTTAGAAGCTAAGAAAAATGGTATAAAGAGGATTGAAAAAAATTATGATTTTGAATTTAGACAAAGTGGAGAAATCAATACTTGGGCAAATGCCACTTTGAATAAATTAATCTACATAGCGGGTAGAATAGGATGGAGAGGTTTAACAAAAGATGAATACACAACTGAAGGCCCATTGTTTTTAAGTGTGTATTCACTTAACTATGGAAAGTATGTAGAGTTTAAAGACGCTTATCATATTTCCGAAGAAAGGTATTTAGAAAGTCCAGAGATAATGCTTAAAGATAAAGATATATTGCTTTGTAAAGATGGGGCAGGTATTGGTAAAATTGGCATCATTAATAAACTTCCCTCGGAGGCAACGGTAAATTCCTCTTTGCTTGTAATAAGAGGTATGGAAATATTTATCCCTGAGTTTTTATATCGCCTACTAAGTGGACCTAAATTACAGAGTATAGTACGAAAACGAATTACTGGAAGTGCTACTCCTCACTTATTCCAAAATGATATTAGAAAGTTTGAACTTCTTATTCCTCCCCCAGAAGAACAAGTTCAAATTGTTTCAGAAATAGACACACGCCTTTCGGTATGTGATAAATTAGAAGAAACCATAACAACCGCTTTGCAGCAAAGCGAAGCCCTGCGGCAAAGCATTTTGAAAAAGGCATTTGAAGGAAAGCTGGTAGAACAAAACCCAAAAGACGAATCGACAGCAAAACTGTTGGAGAGGATAAAGGCAGAGAAAGCTGCGGAGCAGCGAAATGTTTATAGAAGGAACAAACCGCTAACCAAATGAAACTCCGTAGGAGCGAAATAAAATGAATGCACAAACGACATGTCACCCCTACGGAGTTTTACATATGGGTGATGAATCTCACAGCTATAAACATTCCGCGCCTCTGGCGCTGACTGGTATAAATGGCAATAACATAGCTGCAGAGCAGCGAGATGTTTATATACATAGAGTCATAAATATATGCTAATAAAGAAACAAAAAATGGCTAAAGTAAGCCAGATTTAATGGTAGTCATTGGCAATTATTTATGACGTTATGTATAGAAGGAACAAACCATCAGCCAGACGAAGCTCCATAGGAGCGGAATGTTTATAGAACGGGAAATAAATACCAATAAAAGCTGCGTAGCTGCGACATGTCTATAGGACAATTCGACCACAAAACAACGTTCCAACAGGAGCTAAAAAATGGCAAATACCTATACACAAATTTATCTGCATGTGATTTTTGCCGTGAAAGGCAGAGACAACCTGATTTCATCAACTTGGAAAGAAGAACTATACAAATACATCACCGGCATCGTTACCAACAAAAACCAAAAATTGATTGCCATTAATGGAATGCCTAACCATGTTCATCTGCTGGTTGGATTGAAACCAGACATCGCACTTTCCGATTTAATCAGGGATGTAAAGGCAAACTCATCCAAATTCATTAACGATAAACAATGGGTAATGGGACAATTTGAATGGCAACCCGGTTTCGGCGGATTTTCATACAGCCATTCCCAATTAGACGTCGTTATCAATTACATCAGAAACCAAGAAGAGCACCATAAAACAAAATCATTCAAGGATGAATACCTTGAATTTATGAAACGCTATGCAATTGATTATAAGACGGAATACCTGTTTGAAGAGGTTTAATATCGCCCCTCCGGGGCTAAATTGCTTTGCCATAATGATTGGCTATAAACATTTCGTACCTATGGCGCTAACGGTTATATGTGGCAACACCATATAGAAAACTTCATAAGAATTACGGTATACAACAGTTTGATATCCAATTAACACAAAAAGTAAAAGAACAACGATGGGAGTATTTCTATCAAAATTATCTATAGCTGCAGGGCAGCAACATGTTTATAGGATCTATAGGAGTGGAATATTTATAGAACCGGGGAATAAACACCAATAGAAGCTGCATAGCTGCAATATGTTTATAGCGTCCATAGGAGTGAAATAAAGTGATCGAATAAACGACATATCACCCCTACGGGGTTTCATATTTGGGTGGAGAATTTCATAGCTAGAAACATTCCGCGCCTCTGGCGCTGACAAATTGAACAAGCATGGAAACTATACTACAATATAAAGACAGGATTGAAAAAGTATGAACAATATCAACAACGCATCCGGCATTATTAGCAAGGTATGGAGCTTCTGCAACACACTTCGGGATGATGGCGTAGGCTACGGCGATTACTTAGAGCAACTCACCTATATGCTGTTCCTGAAAATGGCAGATGAGTTTTCCAAACCGCCATACAATCGCAAACTTCCCATCCCCAGGGAATATAACTGGGAAAGTCTGACTGAAAAGAGGGGTGCTGCGCTGGAACTGCATTACACCACGCTGCTTCGTGAGCTGTCACAACAAAAAGGCATCCTTGGGCAGATTTTTACCAAGAGCCAAAACAAGATTCAAGACCCTGCCAAACTCTATAAGCTCATTGACATGATTGATAAGGAACAGTGGTGCACCTTGGGCACTGATGTGAAGGGACAGATTTATGAAGGACTGCTGGAGAAAAATGCAGAGGACACCAAAAGCGGTGCAGGGCAATACTTCACGCCAAGAGCACTGATTAAAGTGATGGTGGAATGCCTGAGACCTGAGCCCAATAAAACCATTGCAGACCCGGCTTGCGGAACAGGCGGTTTCTTTTTGGCTGCTTACGATTTTATTGCCGATAATCATTCGCTAGACAAAGAGCAAAAGCAGTTTCTTAAATATAAGACATTTTTCGGCAATGAAATTGTTGCCAGTACCCGCCGATTGTGCCTGATGAATCTGTTCCTGCACAACATCGGTGATATTGACAGCGAGAATGCGATTTCCTCTAACGATGCGCTGGTTGCGGACGATGGCAGGCGGTATGATTACGTCCTCACCAATCCGCCTTTCGGGAAAAAGAGCAGCATGACATTTACCAACGAAGAAGGCGAACAGGAAAAAGAAGACCTTACTTACAACCGGCAGGATTTCTGGGCAACCACGAGCAACAAGCAGCTCAACTTTGTCCAGCACATTCACACCATTTTAAAAACAACAGGGCAGGCAGCCGTTGTGGTGCCTGATAATGTATTGTTTGAAGGAGGAGCGGGAGAAACGGTGCGCAAGAAACTTCTGGAAACAACCGACCTGCATACCATCCTTCGTTTGCCAACAGGAATTTTTTATGCTCAAGGCGTAAAGGCAAATGTGATTTTCTTTGATGCAAAACCTGCCGGGAAAAAAGCATGGACGAAGGAAACCTGGTTTTACGATTACCGTACCAACGTTCATCACACGCTGAAAAAAACTCCCTTAAAGCTGGACGACCTGAAAGATTTCATTACCTGCTACAATCCAACCAACCGTCACAAACGGAAGGAAACATACCATGTAGACACCAATCCAGAAGGCAGGTGGAAAAAATTCACATATGATGAAATCATCAGCCGCGATAAGACCTCACTGGACATCGCATGGATAAAAGATAAATCCTTAGCCGATCTTGATAATCTGCCTGATCCTGATGAACTAGCCGAAGATATTATTGAAAACCTGGAAGCTGGTTTGGAAAATTTCAGAGAGATAATGAAATCCATCAACGGCAGGAAATAGCCAAAGCCGTGACCTTGACGGCCTTCCCTTAATTCTCTTTTTTGGAGAGTCATGGTTTCTGGGATAAAATGAAAGAGAAGCACAAAATTTTGTACTATAATGGACTGAATTTTTCAGACCCGTAGTTATAGTATCCGAATGATGAAACTGAACATATCATCAACTGAAGAAGGATTACCCTGTCTGTCATTGCGAGGGTATTTTCCGAAGCAATCTCTTCTAAAACATTCAAGGGATTGCTTCGGACACTACCCTCGCAATGACATGTTAAGAATCCTCTCCATTTCATACACTTACCTATGAGCCAAAGACCCTCAACTTTCCCCACATTCTGTTCGGTTTCATCTGTTGGATGCTATAAGAATCACTTTAGTAGAATGGGAAGTCAAAGGAGAACTGAAATATGAACAAGAAAGGATTA
>SULG01000043.1 GCA_005524015.1 Candidatus Jettenia ecosi | reverse complement strand
TACAATGCTCAATTGTTAATGTTATTGGATTTAACGCAATTGCACCAAAATCAAATTCAGCATAATGAATTTAGTTAATGGAATTGGTTCTTTTATCTCCCTAAAGTTTTTAAATTCATAATAATGTTTGGACGTTTCAAATACAGAACCAGGATATATCATACAATAATTCCCGTTTCAGCAACATTCGGATCCTTCTTTAGCGCCTTCTTAAATTTGTATTCCTTGTGCCATGCATTGAGGCAAGGGACGACGAAGACGCTAACAAGCGCCATGGCCATACCGCCGATAGAGGGGATTGCCATGGGTTTCGCAACCTCGGATCCGGCGCCGGTTGACCAAAGGATGGGGAGGAGTCCTATAAATGTGGTAGCGGCTGTCATCATGCACGGTCGTATTCTCCGTGTGCCTGCTAACAGGATTGTGTCCCGGATTTCCTGGATACTTCTTATCTTTCTCTCACCAAATAAATCATTGATATAGGTAGTAATGAGAACAGAGTCATCATCTACGATACCAAAGATAGAGATAAATCCTACCCAAACGGCAACACTGAAGTTATACCCAAAAAGGTAGAGAAGTATAATACCACCAGCAATGGCCGTTGGTATACCTGCAAATAGGATAAACATCGTTTGTGGTATCGATTTAAAGGCCATGAAAATCAAAATAAACCCGATAAATTGAGATAGTGGCACGAGTATTTGCAATCTCTTTCTCGCCCTGATCTGGTTCTCAAACTGGCCGCTCCACTGGATAAAGTACCCGTGGGGCAGCATAACCTTTTGTGATACAATCCTGGATGCTTCTTCCACAAAGCTCATGGGGTCTCTACCACGGACATTCATAAGCACATATGCCCGCAGAAGGGCATTTTCACTGCTAATCATTGCAGGTCCCATAACATAGTGAATATCTGCCACCTGGGTAATGGGAATTTGTTGCCCTGTGGAACTGGAAACGTAAATTCTTTTCAGTGCATCAAAATTATCCCGTAACTCTCGCATATATCTGACTCGCACAGGATATCGGTAGCGACCTTCTATGGTTGTTGTGATATTTTCTCCTCCGATGGCTATCTCTATAACATCCTGTACATCCCTGATATTGACTCCATAACGGGCAATTTCCTCACGTTTAATCTTATATTCCAGGTAAGGTTTTCCCGTGACTCTCTCTGCATACAAGTCTGCAACGCCGGAAACATCTTTAAGCGCCTTTTCTACATCTAAGGCTAATTGTTGTATGACATTGAGGTCTGGTCCAAAAACCTTGACACCAACTGAGGTACGGATACCCGTGGCCAACATATCGATTCGGTTTACAATGGGCTGTGTCCATATATTTGCCACACCTGGTATCCTCAGTGCTTCATCCATTTCCTGGATAAGCTCTTGTTTTGTGATCATCCGTTCATCAGGTAAAAAGAAATGAAACACGGGATGGAGAAAGGATGGTACATGATTCAAAAACGTATACTCAATCTTCTTTTTACGCCATTCATTTTCAGGTTTTAAGGCAACGAGGGTCTCAAACATCTCAACAGGTGCAGGATCTGTGGCGGTATCTGCCCTCCCCAGTTTTCCAACCACGGTATCTATTTCGGGAAAGGATTTGATAATCATATCCTGTTTTTGCATTATTTTAAGGGCTTCTGTTAATGATACACTCGGGAGCATCACCGGCATAAACAGGATAGAGCCTTCATCGAGAGGGGGCATAAATTCCCTCCCCAGTCTTTTAGCAAGAAAGACGGATAAAATGACAATAACAAGGGGAATAGCCAGAAATGTCCTCTTATGATTTAATACCCAACGCAGGACAGGAGCGTAACCTCTTAAGAGCGCCCGGGAAGTAAAATTCTCCTCCATGGGTTTTAGTTTACCCTTTATAAAATAGGTACAAAGGATGGGTACTAAGGTAATCGCCATGACGACCGATGCACCGATAGCAAAGGTCTTTGTCCACGCCAATGGTTTAAAAAGCTTGCCTTCCTGCCCGGTAAGCCCAAATACGGGGAAGAACATACAAATAGTAGTTAAGGCTGCAAAGAATATAGAACTTCCGACCTCTTTCGATGCATCAAGGATGATTCGTGCCCTTGGTTTCTTATCCTTTTGTTCTGCAAGATTTCTAAAGATATTCTCCGTCATGATGATGGACATATCGCTCACTTCACCGATAGCTATGGCAATGCCAGTGAGGGACATGATATTTGAGTCGATGCCCATAAAGTACATACCCAGGAAGGAAATAAGTATCGATATGGGGAATCCAAGGATGCAGATAATAATGCTTCTGACATGCAACAGGAATAATGCGACAACAGCTGAAGTGATAATGATCTCTTCTATCAATGCCTCTCTCAGGGTTTTGATAACACGATAGATAAGTCCTTCCCTATCGTAAAAGGGGACGATCTTTACACCCTCCGGCAGTCCTGGTTCGATCTCTTTGATCTTCTTTTTTATCCTCTTAATTACCTCCAGGGGATTTTGACCTTGACGCATGATAACAATTCCACCGGCAACCTCAGCACCTTCTTTATCAAGCGCCCCTCGTCTAAAATCACCGCCCACCTGGACAGTACCGATATTTTTCACAAATACCGGCACGCCGTTATAGCTACCTACCGTAATGTTTTCAATGTCGGCAACGTTTTTTATGAATCCGAGTCCGCGGATAATAAACTCCATACTGCTAGTCTCTACTACCTTTGCGCCCACATCGATATTGCTTTTACGAACAGCCTCATACACCATTGCTGTTGGTATGCCATAAGCAAAGAGTTTATTGGGATCTATATCGATCTGGTATTGTTTTACAAAACCACCAACCCCGGCTACCTCTGATACGCCTTCGACAGCATTGAGCTGATAACGGACGTACCAGTCTTGTATGGATCTTAACTGCCCGAGATCATATCCAGGGCCTTCTACGGTATACCAAAAAATTTGACCAAGCCCTGTTGCGTCTGGGCCGAGTCTTGGTATGACATCTCTCGGAAGCAATGATTGTACAAAATTTAATCTCTCCAATACCCTGGAGCGTGCCCAATAAAATTCGATTCCATCCTGGAAGATGATAAATATCATGGAGAAACCAAATCCTGATTGGGACCGTATAACCTTTACACCAGGCACACCAAGCAGATTGACAGTCAGAGGGTAGGTGACCTGATCTTCGACATCCTGAGGGCTGCGTCCCGGCCAGTCGGTAAAGACAATGCACTGGTTTTCCCCGATATCCGGGATGACATCCATGTTGACATTCTTTAATCCGAAGATGCCCCCGAATATAACGAGGAGGTAGAAGCTGATTACCAGGAATCGGTTTCTGAGGCAGATTTCGATAAGCTTATTGATCATACTATTAATAAACAGAAACCACAGATTTCACAGATGACACAGATTTTTATTTTCAATTTACAAATCTTCTATAACGAAGAGTTTCCTCACCAAAGTTTAAAAGTAATCCTGTATTATGGCGACTAATAATAAGACTATTAATCAACTGCGCTTCATCGATCTTTGTTAGAAGTTTTTCTGCTTTTATTTCAACTACTATCTCATTGTAAACAATAAAGTCAGGAATATAGAATTTCTTCAATTTTTGATTTTTATAGAATATCTCTAACCGGGGTTGATGAATAAATGGGATGCTTCTCAATTCAAGTTCGATCTCTAAGCACTCCTGGTATACTGTTTCAAGATGCCCTGGACCTATAAAATTATGTACCTCCATTGCAACCCCAATAATTGCGTGAGTCCTTGGATCTTTTATCATTTATTTCAACAGGTTTTGCTCTGCAGATTTTATAAAATATTTATATTTTTTTATCTGTGTCATCTGTGAAATCTGTGGTTCCAAATATATTAATCAATGCTCATGTTCCTTAAATTCCATCGCACCACCATACAATGCACTAGCGCCGCCGGTAAGCTGGCTCTGGGAATCGATAAGGAAGTTTGCTGTTGTAACTACTTTATCATCTTCTTCTAGCCCGTCCAGGACTGGGTAATAATCACCTGCCTTCGGGCCGAGAATGACCTCTTTTCCTGCATATTGCCCATTGCCTTTATCAAGATAGACGATCTTTCGTATGCCAGTATCTAATACGGCTGTGGCAGGAATAGCGAGTACTTGTGTGGCCTTTTCCAAACGCATTCCACATTTTGGACATTCCTCAGGTTTATCAGAAATTATTTCCAGATGCATGGGGCAGTCATAAACAACACGTTTCTTAAATTCAGCTTTTTTGACCTTTATCCCCAACCCATCCTTCATCTCCCATTGACCCATGGGTCTTTTACATTGATCGCATTCGCCAGGTCTATCAGAGGTCATACAGGCCATAGGGCACATATACACAAATTTTTGTTTCTCTTCACCTGTAGGTGTGGTTATCGTTACCGTTGTTTGTAACATCATGCCGCACATAGGACACGATTCAGGCGCCTTAGTTGTATCCCACTCTTGCGGGCAAATGCATGTTAACTTTTCTCCTGAAACCTCAATCGGTATCTCTTTTCTTTCGAGCTTCATTCCACATACAGGGCAATCTCCAGGTTCTTTGGCGCTATGACATTTCATAGGACATACATATTCATATTCGACCTCTCCTTGCTGCTCTGCAAAAGCAACAACCGCGGCGGGTTCTGCTTGAATAGGGGGTCTCTTTACAAACGGCACATTATCTTCTGGACATATACCCGGCCTGCTGGATTTTATTTCAGAGTGATTAGGACAAAAATAATCCAGCCCGCTCACATAGGCATTATTCTCTTTGGTAAGCTCTTCAATCGGCACACGTATGCGGGTATTGACATACATAGCGGGTTTCAGTTTGAATTGTGGGTTAGGGATATCGCAGCGTATTTTTACAGAACGTGTCTTATCATCCAGGAATGGTTCAACAAACGTTATCTTTCCGATAAAGGCCTCTCCCGGATAGGTTGGTGTTGTAATCTCTATCTCTTGCCCAACCTTAACCCATGACATCTCATACTCATAAATATTAGCCATCGTCCACACATTTGAGAGATTCGCAATCGTATATATCACATCGCCCTGCATAACATATTGACCTTCCAGTGCTTTTTTTTCTGTTACAATGCCACTAACAGGGGCGTAGATAATAGTATGCTGCCTTACCTTTTTCTCTTTTGCAAGCTCTTCAATCTGTTTTTCCGTTAATCCCCACCATAATAATCTTCTTTTTGATGCTTCGAGAAGTGATTTTCCTCCTTGTATTATTTCATCAAAAGTACTATCCCTGGTTTTTTCAGCAGTTTCTAACGCCAGGAGATATTCTTCCTGTGTAGAGACGAGATCAGGACTATATATCCAAACCATAGCCTCGCCCTTAATGACTTGCGTACCGGTAAAGTCAACAAAAAGCCTGTCAATCCTGCTTGGAACCCATGCAGCGACAGTCGCTTTAAGTCTTTCGTCATATTCAATTAACCCTACCGTATATATATCCTTGGTAAGTGACCGAAAACTAACAACATCTGTTTTGACTTGCGCCAATGCACGGGCACGTTCACCCAACTCTACCGTAGCTACAGCACCCCCTTCCTCTACGCCTGTACCTTTTTCATATACCGGAATGAGATCCATAGCGCAAATCGGGCATTTACCAGGCTTGTCCATTTTAACCGAGGGGTGCATACCACAGGTCCAATACAGAATTTTCTTCTCTTTTGCTTCTCCTTTTACCTCTTTCTCCGCTTCTTCTGCGTATACAGAAGGAATAAGATCTGATACATCCTGGAGAGACTTATGGCAATCCGTCTCTGCTGTGTGAGGTATATAAGTACTAAAAAGTAAAATAAAGACAATGGGCAAAAGTATTAGAAAATGTGTGCTATACAGAAACTTTTGTTTAAAGGACATACATCACTCCTTCACAAGAATAATATTGTTATTGTGTTAATTGTATACCTGTAGATCTTTCCAGATTTGCCAAATTTTGTTCAAAATCAATAAGCGCCCTGTGGTAAAGTAATTTCGCATTCAGAAGAGTTCTCTGACTATCAATGAGAGTTAGGAAATCTATCCTGCCTGCCTCATATCCAATACGCGCAGCCTTTAACGATTGCTCTGCCTGCGGAATTACACCGGTTTTATACAGGTTTATGGTACTCTCGGATGCTTGTAACCTCACGAGAAGATCTTTGACCTCAAATAATGTCTTATTATTAATAAAGCGATAATCTGACTTAGCGGCTTTGAGGGTTTCTTTAGTTTCCTTAACCTTTGACCGGTTCTTCGGCCATAGCCACGGGACATTGATTGTAATAGCCGATGCCCATGTATCAGAACTTTTATCCTCTTGCATGTACTCCACCATCGGTTCAAAATCTGAGAAGTAATAATCCTTTTTCGAAAGTTTTACCTCTGCTTCGCTCCTCTTAATAAGATGATCAAACCTTTTCAGCTCCGGCCGGTTTTTTATGGCAATATCCTCAAGCTCTTTGATCGTTAAACGTAAGCTATGCTTTTCAAAAGGACGAGGTTTTCCCAGGGGCGCTTCTGTAGGCCTGTCTAATAACATATTTAATCGGGCAACCATAGATTCACTCTCTTTATTTAAAACAATGATATTGTTAGCTAAGGTAGATAGTTCAACCTGTGCTGCAAGCACATCTCTTTGGGTAGCCGTACCTACAGCATATTTTTCCTGGGTAATTGCAGCAAACCTGCGCAGTAAACCCCTGATTTCTTCAGTAATATCAATCGCAGTGTTGATATAAGAGAGTTCATAAAAGGCCGATTTTACCAGGGCTAAAATCTCTTGTATTTTCGATTGAAGTTCTTTTTCCATCATATGTGCATCTTCTGTGGCTATTTCACCTCTGAGATGCAATTTCCCGGGAAAAGGTATCTTCTGTGATACGCCGTAACGCTGTTGAAGCATATTGGTTTGGCCATTGATATTGAGGGGGTGATTAGACATATCAAAAGAACCGATGCGAATGTTGGGATCATCTAAAGATTTGGCTTGTGGAATCTTTGCTTTTGCAGCATGTAAGCGTTTTTGGGCAGCTATAATTTCCGGATTATGTTCCTTCGCTTCTTGAATCAACCACTTTAAATCTAATGGGGCATCGGCCTCATTCATCTCAACAACGTTCTTACTGTTCATCGCTTGTTGGACTGGATTATTCTTTTCTTTGGCAATAGCATCGGCGCATAAGATGAATAAGATACATAAAAAGAGAGGTATCTTTAATGGTATCCCACGTATGTTTCGAAATATAATTATCCACATTTGACCATATGGCATGTTTTGGTTTTACAATCTCCTGGATGTGCAGGAGTAAAGGACTTACAGATTAAAGATAAACACAGTATTACGGCAATAAAAAGCGATAAAAGGCAAGAAGAATAGAGAGAAGTCCTGGCAAAGCAGGGGGGAGCCATTTGAGGTTCCAACAAGCGCCTTATTCGATCCTCTACAATATTGTGCCCTTTGAAAGAGAGGGCTAACGGATACAGTTTTGCCGCTCTGTTAGATTTGCATAACTTAACGAGTGCGCTTGCAAGCTCTAATGGTTCTTTAGAGAAATATATAGCATTATCATCAGCTGCTTTTTCAGATGCTGAGGAGAACTGGTTTAACAGATAACGATTAACCGGAAGAAAAAAATTGAGTGCGTAGAGTATCTGTATAATAAACAACTTCAGTGGATCTTTGTTCTTTTTGTGATGAATTTCGTGGAGGATTACAGCGAGGATCTCCCTTTCTGTTAAATATGAGCATATACCCAGAGACAGGTAGACCTTCGGCTTCAGCAAACCTAACGTAAAAGCACTGCGTAATTCATTACTGTCTAAAAGTATAAGCTGATGATAAACATGTGCAGAGTTTGCAATACTTTTTAATTTCGGATGGTTTTCAATGGAAATAGATGGTAAGGATCGGATAAAGCTGTAGTTCCAGAATAACAGGGAAAACGTTTTATAGAGGGCCAAACATATCCCAATAAAAAATATTACTACCCAGACCCAGGGAAGTACTGTGGCGAAGGTATGTAAAGTAAAAATACAGTTTGAGCAAATACTCCTGCAGCATGTGATAGATTCATAGGTGGCCTTCGTATCACTGACATACCCTTTGATGCCAAATACAATACCAGTAATTATTATAGACGATACGATAAAGTTAATAACTACTATCAGCGCAAAAGAGATTTGTGCTTTTCCTTGTTGAGTTCCAACTGAGTGTTTCATAAAACTATTTCTGAGATTTATTTTGTCTCTTTGATTCAATTAATTTGGAAAAATACTCTAATGTATCCAGATCCATTTGTGCCATATAATCCATAAAATGTGCCATTACTGAATGAGGAGAAAGTTCAGAAGCCCCTTCCATAACCTTTTTAGATACAAATTCAAAAAACTGTTCTTTGCCATAAATTGGTGTATAAAAATAGGTCTTTCTCACCTTCCTCCTTTTTAGAAATCCCTTATTAACGAGCCGGTTCGTAACAGTAATTACGGCAGAGTAAGAAATATTCTTGTTAACGGGAAAAGCTTCTAGTATATCCCTTACGCTGGACTCTCCACAGTTCCACAAAGCTTCCATTATATCCTTCTCCAATGGACCCAATACCTGGTTTATTCCTTCCTTGAAAGGATTGAAATGAAATTTTAGTTGTTTGTTCATGCCTGGTTCTTTTCAATAATAGACAAAACGGTTATTATAAATACGTATCAAGATTATTATATTCTACACAGCGTAGAATATTCAAGGAGAATGTATAAAATTCTTGTATTCTGTGTAAATTAAAAAATTTTATAAATTTTCCTGTACTTCTCTTATAAAATTTACTAATTTTATAGTTAACATTGCTTCTTTTGGATTTATATAGCTTGTCTTTCAATGATAGATATTCATACACATATACTGCCGATGATAGATGATGGTCCTGCAACAATACAAGAATCGATAGAAATGTGTAGGATTGCGGTAAATGACGGAATAAAAAAGATAATAGCTACACCTCATGTCCAAAGTAAGGTGGATAACGAGGGCGCAATATTTGAGAAAATAGATATATTAAATCAAGCATTGAAACAAGAGGGTTTGGACCTGGTAATATTTCCAGGGGCTGAGTTGCATTTGAACGACCAACTATTACATGCGGATGTTTTAAAAGAAAGTCGTATGCTTACCTTAAATGGTAATAAGAAATACATTCTTTTAGAATTTTCGTTTCAGTGGGTGCCTCCGGAAACAGAACAGGTTATTTTTGCATTGAAGGCGATGGGATTTACCCCAATTTTACCTCATCTTGAGAGAAATTTCAGAGTTCAAAACAACCCTGGCATTCTGATACGTTTTGTGGAGTTAGGCGCTATTTTACAAGTAACAGCGCAGAGTATTGTTGGGAATTTTGGTAGGGCTTCGAAGAAATGTGCATTATGGATGTTAAGGAATAGTCTCGTGCATGTAATTGCTTCTGATGCCCATTCTCCCGTAGGAAGACCTCCGGTACTTTCTCATGCCTTAAAGGTTGTATCTGCCATGCTTGGTGAAGATTCAGCCAGAAAGATGGTGCTGGACCATCCAAAAATGATATTAGAAGGCATACCATTTGTTAGTTAATCCTCATAAGGTCAAAGGCAGTTATTCAAGATATCATCGTCTTCATCCTTACTGTATTCGGTATCTACAGAGGAGGGGAGATCTTTATTTTCTCTGAGACAATTATTAAGAAAAGAGGAGGATAAGTGAAAATACTTGTGACTGGAGGAGCTGGTTTTATTGCATCTCATTTAGTAGATAAATTGATTGATGAAGGGCACCAGGTGGTTGTTATTGATAACCTTTCTGCCGGGCGGAGGGAAAATATTCATACGAATGCGATATTTTATAAAATGGATATTTGTGATGCTGTTGCGCTGGAAGAAGTGTTTAAGCAGGAGAGGCCAGAGATTGTCAATCATCATGCTGCCCATGTTAACGTACGCAAATCGGTAGAGATGCCAGTTTATGATGCGAACATTAATATTCTTGGTTCCTTGAATCTTTGTGAATTATCTAAGAAATATAAGATTAAGAAATTTATCTACGTTTCAACAGGAGGAGCTGTTTACGGAGAACCCAAGGATTTACCCGTCAAAGAGACCTGTCCTGTTGAGCCACTTTCTCAGTATGGTGTAAGCAAGCATACGGTAGAACATTATTTGTCTATTTTTCATAAACTATACAATTTGAATTTTACCATTTTAAGATATCCGAATGTATATGGTCCAAGGCAATCTCCGCATGGCGAGGCAGGGGTGGTTGCAATCTTTAGCGAGCTGATACTTCAGAATGCACGTCCTACCATTTTTGGCGATGGTTCTAAGACAAGAGATTACGTTTACGTAGATGATATTATCAGGGCAAATCTCATTGTCTTAAATAATGTAGGAAATGGCGAGATTTATAATCTGGGATGGGGGAAGGAAATCTCCGACTTAGAAGTATTTCAGGCAGTTAGAAGGGTGTTAAAATCAGATATTGAGCCTATTTTTAGTGAAAAAAGGCCCGGAGAAATTGATCATATCAGTCTAGATAGTTCAAAAGCATTAAAAGAGTTGAACTGGAGACCAGAGGCTATCTTCGATGAAGGTGTTGCCTTAGCAACACAATATTATCAACGCTTACAAAAGACTCGTTAGGACAAAGGAACGAGGTATAAGGTCTAATCTGCAATAAGAAGGTCCCCCTTAATTTCTAAGGAGGAACCACTCTTAAGGCAAGGAATTAAGATAAAAGATAATTATCGTTTTGTCCACTGGAAGCTCTTTCGTGCTCCCTTTTGGCCATATTTTTTCCGTTCTTTCATCCTGCTATCTCTGGTTAAAAGACCTTCACTACGTAAGTTATCTACAAGAGAAGAATCTGATTTCGATAAAGCGCGTGCAATACCAAGGGATATAGCGCCAGCCTGACCTGTTATACCTCCTCCCTGGACATTTATCAATACATCGAATTCTCCTAACCTATTCGTTGTTTTTAAAGGAGACATAACGATACCTCTATCCCGTTCTATAGGAAAGTATGTATCTAAATCCAGATTATTTACCATAATCTTTCCATCTCCTTTTTTCAATCGTACCCTTGCAATAGAGGTTTTACGTCTTCCTGTGCCCCAAATGTATTGTTTTTCAGCCATTTTATCTCCTTCTAATTACGAATAATCAACTCTTTTGGTTGTTGCGCCTGGTGTGGATGCTCGGTGCCTGCATAAATTTTTAGTTTTCTTAACATTGCTTTCCCCAATCTTGATCTGGGTAACATTCTTTTTACTGAACGGTTAAATACTTTTTCAGGCGCTGTTTCCAGGGTTTTTCCAACCATCCGCTTTCGTAAACCACTTTGGAAACCAGTTACATAATAGTGAATTTTCTCATCCATCTTTTTCCCGGTAAGTTTTACCTTGCTGGCATTGGTAATAATAACAAAATCTCCCACATCAACATGGGGGGTATATTCAGGCTTATGTTTACCCTGAAGAACTCTTGATACCGTGGTTAACATCCTGCCCAGGACCTTATCCTCAGCATCGACTATATACCAATTCCTTTTTACATTCTCTTTTTTAGCCATAAAAGTATTCATTGTATACATTCCTTCAACTGTTAAAATTAAAAAGCGCCTTACATAAGGATAAGGCGCTTTCAAGTTATAAAGCTAATACCAGGTATCAATAAAAAAATTGTTATCTTTTGCAATTACAACTTCCACCGGATTTTCCAACACAATGACTACAGGGACAACCCTCCGGACATTGGCAGGAACCGGCAATTACAGATTTAACAAACATTGGTACATTCGTTAATCCAATTCCAAATATAAACGCACCAAACAGTATTAATGAAATCCGTAACGTTTTCATTAATCATATCTCCTTTTTAGAAATGATCGTATGTCAGGCATACCAAGCTACGATGTACTAACAAAAGGTCTCTGATAAAACTCATAGATTTATATCAGAATGTATTCCATTTGTCAATTATATTTTTATCTTCTTGTTAGATTGAATTTTGGTTGACATGCTGATGGGTTATTATTACCATTAGCTAGTCAAAATTTTTATAGTGATAATTTAGCTTATATTTTTCTCTTTTCTACGATAAATCTATGCATGGCACAAGACATCTTAGCTGATTTAAGTACTTTGAATATGAATACGCCGATAGTGGACATTGAGGGTATTCGGACTATTATACCACATCGTTATGAAATGGAACAACTTAACGGTATTCTGAAATTTGATATGGAGCAGGGTATCATTGTAGGGTATAAAGATATTTCAAATAATGAATTTTGGGTACGCGGGCATATTCCTGGTCGGCCCCTCATGCCAGGGGTAATTATGTTGGAAGCTGCTGCGCAGTTATGCACCTATTATTACAAACAAGCGACAAAGGACGATAGATTCCTCGGTTTTGGCGGTATAGATAAAGTTAAGTTTCGGGGGAAGGTTATTCCTGGCGATAGACTTATTCTGATTGCAAAAAATAAGGAACTACGCTCGCGAAGGGCTATCTTTGATACACAGGGAGTGGTGGACGGAAAGCTCGTTTTTGAGGGCGTTATTATTGGTATGGTTGTTTAAGATGACGGAAAGGCTTAAGATAGCTGAAAGGTAAATTTAAGATCTTTGATATGCTTGATACAATAATCAGGTTTTATGTATTTTTCCTGCTCTTTCAAATACGCCTCATAATGTCTCCCATGTTCAAACATTATCGTAAGCATACCGAAGAATTTAGCGGCACATAATTCATCATCAATTTTATCTCCAACACAGATGATTTCTTCAGGTTTTAAATTATGCTGTTGTATTATATCATGAAAACAATCCTTTTTTGCCCGGTTATAGTTCCTGTCCGCAATAAATATATCATCAAAATAGGTATTAAGACTCAGGATATCAATCTTTTCTCTTTGCATTTGTATCTCTCCCGATGTGACAAGGATTAATTTATAGCCCTGTGTCTTTAATTGTGTTAAGGTATTTATCACATCCGGGAAAAGGGTAATGTCTGCAATATCCACACGAATAAATTCTTCTAAGAGTGCCTGTGTGTATCGATTCGGGAGATTGTAAAGCGCTACAATTTTTTCGTAGATATTTATTCTTGTTCCGTACTTCTCCTCAATCTCGGATTGGAGAAGATATGCTTCTTCTTCTGTGCAATGGATTAATTTGGCAATCGTCTTTGCGGCTTGTCTTCTACCCCGATCTACTAACGTACCACTGCAGTCATAAAGGGTATCATCTAAATCAAGAATTATAGCCTTAATGTTTTTGAGACTTTTAATCATGTTTAGCTAAGATAAGCTTCTGTTACGTACCGCCGCATCATGCGATGACTATTGAAATAATAGGCAATTTTACCAATAGAATTTTTCATAACCTTAATCCACTGATCTTGATCGCGATAGTACATAGGGATAATAATATTTTCCAATTTGCTGTAGAGATCTTCAGCATCTGTTTTATCATTGACTATGGTAAGTGATGATTCCGTGGGCTTTGGTCCGATAGACCAGCCAGTAATTCCCTCAATATGTCCCTCAATCCACCATCCATCCAGAATGCTAAAGTTAATTACACCGTTGTGAGATGCCTTCATGCCGCTTGTGCCAGACGCCTCCCGTGGGCGTTGCGGTGTATTTAGCCAGACATCGACTCCGGATATTAACTTTAAAGCCATCTTAATATTATAGTCCTTTAAAAAAATGATCTTGATCTTATCATTATTTATTTTTACAAGGTCATTGATCTTTTTTATAATATCCTTGCCAGGCCCATCCTTAGGATGCGCCTTTCCAGCATAGATAACTTGTAACTTTCCTTTCCCGCAAATATGTAAGAGCTGTTCCATGTCTAAGAATAATAAATCAGCCCGCTTATAAGAAGTGAATCTTCTTGCAAATCCAATCGTTAAAACATGGGGATCTAATTCTATACTCGTGGCCTCTTTTACATACTCAATGAGGTCTTTCTTCGCAGAAAGGTGTGTCTGCCACAATTCTGAATCAGGAATAGTTTCTGCCCGAACAAATAATTCTGGCTCATTGGCCCAGCCGGGGATATATTTATCATACAATTGTTTAAAACTTTGGCATGTCCATGTAAACGAATGAACTCCATTGGTAATTGCATAAATCTCATAGCCAGGGAAAAGATTCTTTGACACTTCACCATGCTTTTTTGCCACACCATTAACATATTCACTTAAGTTTAACGCAAGGATTGTCATATCCAGGTACTTTTCACCCCCGAGTTTTTTCAGCTGCTCCAACGGGACAATATCACCAAGAATTTTTTTTACAAGATCGTAAGAGAACCGGTCATGGCCAGCCTCAATAGGGGTATGGGTTGTAAAGACACACAGATCTTTTACGGCATCAAAATCCCAAACCCATTGCTCATGCCATACACTCTCAACATCTCTTTTGTTCTTTAAGAGAAGTTCCAGTGTTAGTAAGCTGGCATGCCCTTCATTCATATGATATTTTTTAATATGGTACCCAAGGGCACGAAGCATTCGTACACCGCCAATACCAAGCACAACCTCCTGTTTGAGCCGGTAACTATCGTCACCGCCATAAAGAACAGCCGTTATCTCCCGATCTTCGCTGGTATTCTCTTCAACATCAGTATCGAGATACAGGACATCTACTTCACCTCCGGTAATGCTTTTTACTTTATAGCTCCAGGCTTGAATAAAGACCTTACGTCCCTCAATAAAAACCATAACCTTCTTTGATAAACGTATCATAAATTTGGACGGGTCCCAATGTATAGGAGACTCGATCTGCCTTCCGCCGGAATCAATATCTTGGCGGAAATAACCCTTTTTTGAGATAAGGGTAACAGCGACAAGTGGTATCTTAAGATCTGCGCATGATTTTATCGTATCTCCTGCAAGAACACCAAGACCACCACTGTAGGTTGGTATATCATTGGAGAGGCCGATCTCCATTGAAAAATAGGCAATTTTTGTTTCGTTATTCATTTTTCATAACATATTTATAGATGTATAGATTGATCAATAGCTGCATGGGCAGCCTCCAGAATAGCCTCTGAAAGGGTAGGGTGGGGGAATATCGTATTTGATAATTCAGTAATTGTTCCTTCAAGAACAGTAGTCAGCGACATACCCCACATTAATTCACCGACATTTGGGCCCAGAGCATGTGCCCCTAATATCTCACCATATTTTTCATCAGTAATAATCTTTATGATCCCGTCTCCATATTCCCCTTCGATAATGGCTTTGCTATTTGCAATAAGTGGAAATTTACCAACTTTTATTTTGTATCCTTTACTTTCTGCCTCTTCCTGGGTAAATCCTATACCGGCTACCTGGGGAGAGCAATACGTTACTCTTGGTATATTTTGATACGGTAGTGCGGTAGTTTTCTTCTCTGCAATGTGAGAAACAGCATGTAACCCTTGTTTTGATGCCTTATGAGCAAGAAGCGGTGGACCTGTAATATCTCCGATTGCAAAGAGCCCTTTTTTGCTGGTTTCCATAGTCTCGTTAATCTGAAGATACTTCCCTTGAAAATCCAATGACAAATTTTCAATCCCCAGATCTTGTAACGCAGGTGTTCTGCCTAACGCAAGGAGCAGACAATCTGCCTCCAGATAATCTCTCCGTTCTCCTGGAGCAGGGGAGGGAGAGGCGCTGTTTTTTCTTTCTATCTTTACACGAACGCCTTGTCGAACCTCGACTGTTTCTAAGGAGGTATCCGTTAAGATTTCTATTCCTCTTTTGGTAAAAACTTTCCTTAAAATAGTACTTATCTCTTTATCTTCGCCAGGGAGGATCGTATCCATACGCTCGATGATTGTTACCTTAGTTCCAAGGATGTTAAACAGGTAAGCATATTCTACACCAACGGCGCCTCCGCCTGCAATAATCATGGATTTAGGAATTTCTTCCAAGAGCAGTATATCATCGCTGGTAAATACAAATTTGCCATCATGAGGAATTTCTTTTGGAATGAAAGGCGTTGATCCCGTAGCAAGAATAATATTCTTTGCAGTTATTGTATTAATGTCTGTTTCATCTTTTTTAATCAATATCTCGTGTAAAGACGTGAGCCGCCCTTTACCTTTAATAACGTTCACGCCATTCTTCTTGAGGAGGAACTGCACCCCCTGGAATAACCGTTTAACTACCGATTCTTTACGCCGGTGAAATTGTGGATAATTAATGCCTAGTCCATCAACAATAATTCCATATTCAGTTGCTTTCGTAAATTTACTGTAAAGGTCTGCGGAATGGAGAAGTGCTTTTGTTGGGATACACCCCTGGTGCAAGCAAACACCACCAACCTTATCCTTCTCAATAAGAGCTGTTTTTAATCCTGACTGAGCAGCTTTAATAGCAGCTACATAGCCACCTGGTCCTCCACCGATAATTACAAGGTCATACGTAAATCTTTTTTCGGACAATTATCCTTCCTTTTTCCATGTAAATAATATAACAAATATGAGTGCAACAGCAACAATTACGATTGTTTTTGGACTAATATCCGGGATAACTGATTTTTCCATAGATAAAGATAGCAATTTACCGATCATGATAGTATAACCCCCTTTTTCGGATTAAAGATTTACGAAATATTTTTTGTTTCGATACCCGTTACAGACAGAAATCATAGATTCTCATTAATTATTAAGGCACATCAAGGGTGTTGAGATTGATGTGCCTTGTAAATCAAGTTAAATAATCGCTTCGTTATGTGGTAACAGTTTCCATGACAGAGTTTGAAACAGGTACAGTGCTTGATTTGTAGCAATCCTTATAATAATCACCTGAATCGTATAATTCTTTCAAGTTCTGCAATACTTGCTCAAATACCTGCTTCCAGTCTGAGCCCACTCTAAATGCAAACATAGAATTTCGTGGATTTTTTGTTGTTTTAATAGAATTTCTGAAGCGTGTTCTTAAATTATCACCTGCATAAATATGATCATAAACATATTGCATACCATCGATAAAGTTCTCTAATGTCATATCTACAAAACGATGAACTACATGAGCGGTATCATAATATTGCCAATCCTCCGGATAATTCTTTCTGAAAATTCTCTTTTCCGAATCCAATCGCGCATAAAGCTGTGTTTTCGGGAAAGGGCAGTTGATACCAAAGGTAAGAATATCAATATTATTTTCCAATATAAATTCGGTCATTCTTTTAAAGGAATCTTTGTCATCTCCATCGGCCCCAAATACCACAGATCCCCAGACAACTAACCCTGCATTATGAATCTTCTGGATGCAGTCAAAATAACTATCAGTTCCCAGTTTAAGATTTACCCGTTTATTCATCTTTTGTAATACCGCTTCGTTGGTAGATTCTATACCAATAAGCATGCCAAAATTACCACTTTTTGCCATATAATCCAGCGTTTCCTGGTCTTGAGAGATATTTAAGGCGGTGAATCCTAACCAATCTTTATGGATACCACGTTCGACCATACCCTTAAAGAGGTCTCGCGCCCTTTCGTTTGATTTTTTACCGTGACCATAGAAATTGTCTTCTGCCAGCATTAAACCCTTATAATCTGTTGCCGCCATCTCATCGAGTACGTCTTCATAAGGTCTTTCTCTGAACTTTCTCCCCTGGAAAGTAGGCACACTACAGAAATCACAATAGTTGGGACATCCTTTTGTTGTAACGATAGAAGAGAATTTATAGTTGTACTTTTTCTTCATCAATTCACGATTAGGATATACCTTCTTCATCAAACTTAAGGGGGGCAGCCCTCCCTGATAGGTCTTTTTCAGCTTTCCTTCTTCAAAATCTTTTATAACCTGAGGCCACACTTCTTCAGCTTCTCCTACAAAAACTGAATCAACATATTTTGCAGCCTCTTCCGGCACTACCGATGCATGTATTCCACCCATTATTACCGTCATACCCTTTTTTTTGCACACTGTAGCAATCTTATAAGCCCTTGGAGACTGATAGGTTACAGCTGTGATACATACAAGATCTACCGGTTTAAAGGTAATTTCGTCTTTATCATCGATTGCCAGTTCAATATTTTCATCTATAACATCAAATTCCCAATCACCTGATGTAAGGGCAGCAATATAAGCAAGATTCAAAGGCATTTGGACAATTACCGTAATACTTTCTTCTCCATGCCTACCCGGTTTATGTGGATTGATCAACATCATTTTTTTACTCATATCATTTGCCTCCAATTCTCCATAATTAAATTAGCAACACTCCAACCCGAAGAGACCACAGCGGAAATTCCAGGGCCTGGTCTTGTCCAATGTCCAGCTAAATATAAATTGTCAACAGGCGTCTCATGTGGCAATCTATTTTCCCACATCTGATCTGCGGTAACCGCCCAACCGTAAGCGGCTCCATGGGTATTTAACGTGTAACGCTCCAGGGTTTTTGGAGTAGCCGCTTCTTTTACTTCGATATATTTTTTAATTTCAGGAAGGTATTTCTCCAATCTCTTTATCGTGTTTGCAATCATCTCTTCTTTAAAAGATTTCCAGCTTTTAACATCCTTGTATATTCCCTCTTTTATAGAAACAACTACTGAAATTATTTGTTTACCCGATGGCGCAAGGGTTGGACATATCTTTGTTGGAACTGATATATACATCCACTCGTCATCCAGATAACGACTCTCTGTAGCAGTATGATAAAATCCTCTTTTTAAGCTCGTTAAATCTATGTTGCTCCCTAATCCCAGATATAAAAGAAAAAAAGAGCAACTCTCTTTCATTTCTTCAATTTTTTTAAGGAATGATACATCAATTTTATTTTTTAATAACTCAAAAAAAGTTTGCCGAACATCAATATTTGAAACCACCAGGCTTGATACTATCTCTTTACCGTTTTGCAGTTTAACACCAATAACGGTTTTATTATTCAATAATATTTTTGCGGCTCTGGATGATAACATAACGTGTCCGCCAAAATCAATAAATTTCTTAAAAATTGTATTAGCAAACTCTTGTGTACCACCTACAGGAAAAAAGGCGCCATCCTTGAGATAATTAATCATCATTTGACACATGGCAATCGCAGAGGCCTGTGTAGGGGGGAGTCCTATGTAACCCCATTGACCGGAAAGTACCATCTTGAGTTCTTCAGTATTAAAATAATCATGTAACATATCATGGTAGGTATGGTTTTTATATTTGTCGATAATTTGGCTTTTGTCATTGTTGAATGTAGCGCGATAGAGTTTTATAAAATCCTGGAAGAAATTCTTAATAGCATCCTTTTCTGAGGGGTAACGGTTTTGTAAACGAGCAATATATTCATCCATATCTGCGGGGATTTCAATGCTGAAGCCGGGGAATATCAGGTGATCCATAGGGTCCAGAGGGTAGAAATCCATTTCAATACCAAGTATTTTCAAACAGCGACCGACAACACCCCACTTTCCACAACCTCCAATATGATGAACAGCTGCATCAAAGGTAAAACCTTTTCTCTTAAATGAAGTGCAATAGCCGCCAGGAATAGAATGCTGCTCTACCAGGAGAACCCTCTTTCCATTTTTAGCAAGAAAGGCGCCGCAAACTAAACCAGCAATGCCCGTACCAATAACAACTACATCATAATGAGGATACAACAGGTCATTTTCTGTGGATCGAATATAATCGGTGGAAGGCACCATGAATTATCTTTTGTATTTGGAGATAATGAGGGAAGAGTTATTGCCTAATCGTGAGAAGGAATTTATGAGAATATTCTTTGCCGGTAAAGTACTTTTCTGGGTCACATAACTTAGATCACAATTCTCATCTCGTTCCTTATAATTAATGGTAGGTGGAATTATGTGGGTGTTAACCGACATGGCTGCAGCTACTGTTTGCAATGCACCCGAAGCATCAAAACACTCGCCTGTCATAGATTTAATGGCTGTTACAGGGATAAGATTCGCCCGCATACCAAAGACTTCTTTAATAACCTGAGTTTCCATCGCATCGCCGTATACCCCGGAATAAGCATTAGCAGATATGTAGGAGATGTCGTGGAGCGTGAGACCGGCATCCTGAATGGCGTTTATAACAGCTCTTCTGTTACCGTCTATTTGATAATCCTTACTTATAGCCATTTTTGGCTCGAATGCCGTCCCATAACCTTTGACTTCTGCATAAATATGAGCGTTCCTTTTCAGTGCATTTTCCAGAGTCTCAAGGACGACCAGGGCTGATGCTTCACCAATAACCATTCCGTTGCGTCTCTTATCAAAAGGCGCACAAATTTCCAGGGTTCCATATGTGCTTCCCGATAATATTTTAGAATTATGCGACCCCCAAAATATATCATGAGTCAGCCCATGTACACCACCTGCTAATACAGCTTTAACACGGCCCATACGGAGGAAATCAGAGGCATAGATGACCGCATCGATACTGCTGGTAACACCATTTGAAATGGTTGTATTCAGCCCGGTTGCCTTACAGAAAATTGATGCCCGGCTTGCTGGCGCATTTAATACCGTATTGGGAAAGTCCATAGGGTTAACATAGTTCGGACCTTCACGCAATGATTGGAAATCAAAAGAGCTAATGCTGTCTATGCTGCCATAGGTAGATCCCACAACAAGACCCAACTCTTCTTCATTGTATGTAGTATTCTCAAGATTGGCATCTTTGATGGCAAGAACCGCTGCGGATGATACAAGAAGGGATGTACGGTCAATGTGGCGAATTCCCTTTTGTCCAAGGTAAACTTTTGCATCAAAATCAGAAATTTCTCCCGCTTGCTTGCTATTAAAGTTACTTACATCAAATAAGGTGATAGGCTTTATACCCGATACACCGTTAGTTAAATTTTCCCAAAAAACATCTTTACCTGTTCCAATAGGCGAGAGAACCGAAACACCCGTAATAACAATCCTCGTTTTTTCCATCAAAAGCCTCTTTTAAATTTTTTCACAACTAAACAGCTGTTGTTACCACCAAATGCATGAGCATTATTAAGCGCAATGTTTACTTCCTGTTTTCTTGCAACGTTAGGAACATAATCCAGGTCGCATTCCGGATCAGGGGTCTCATAATTAATCGTAGGGGGGATAATATCATTTTGAACAACTAAAGCGCAAGTAATTGCCTCAATTGCGCTTGCAGCGCCCATAGTATGTCCTATCATTGACTTTATTGAACTGATAGCGAGATGTTTTGGTTTATCCCCAAACACCTTTTTGATTGAAATCGTTTCCGCTTTATCGTTTGCGGGTGTGCCTGTTCCGTGAGCACTGATGTACTGGACATCTTCAGATCTTAAATCTGCATTCTTTAATGCCTTTTTCATTGCAGAGACAACACCTTCCCCGTCTGGATGGGGGATGGTTATATGATATGCATCGCAACTGAGTCCATAGCCGGTTATTTCCGCATAAATAGGGGCATTCCTCTGTAATGCATGATCAAGTGATTCCAGAAGGAGCATGCCAGCTCCCTCACCAACCATCATACCTTTTCTGTTTTTATCAAAAGGCTGACATATTTCCGGAGCAATAGCGCCTAGCCGTGCAAATCCCGTATATGCAACCTTCGAAAAAGGGTCTGAACCACCAGCGATCATCATGTCCACCCTTCCGAATTTAATTAAATCGTATGCATATCCGATTGCATAATTGCCGGCTGCACAAGCAGTGGGGATAATAGTATTGGGACCTTTAAATCCGAATTCGATGGCAATATTGGCAGGGATATTATTACATGGATGCATTAAAAACAGATCAGGAGCAACTTTGTCTTCGCCATCTCTATGCCTTATATAATTGACTTTTTCCAGGATTTGTATTTCCCCCGCAGTCGTACCTACAGAAACACCTATTCTTTCCAGATTAATCGCATTCAAATCGAGCATGGCGTCATTTAAGGCTAGCTTTGCGGCTGCAATTCCGAATTGTGAGCCTTTACCAATTTTTTTAAGAACACCGTTCTTTATATAGTTTGAATAATCGAAGTTCTTGACTTCACATCCTTTATGGACTTTGTATTCAGAGGTATCAATACATGATACCTTATCGACACCTGATACCCCGGCAATGAGGGAATTCCAGAAAATATCCTTTCCTGAACCGATAGGGGTAATCATTCCCACGCCTGTTATAACTACACGTTTATTCATAATTTATAGTAATGCACTTTTTTCAGCAATTCCAAAAGTTAAGGTAGCCTTAGCAACTGCTTTTTCATCAACTTTTACCGTTGCTTGAACAATAGCCCCTTTCGATACGATCTTTTCTACATTGATTTCTATAATGAGTTGATCGCCAGGGAAGACGGGTTTTGTAAATCTTGCATTGCCAATTGATGCCAGTAAAAAAACTGTATCCTTACCACTTTGTATAGGAGGAAGGCTTTTCCTGAATAGGATAATAGAAGCCTGTGCCATTGCCTCGATAATTAAAACGCCAGGCATAATAGCAAAGTCAGGGAAATGTCCGACAAAAACGGGCTCATTGCCAGAAACATTTTTTACACAAATAATTTTTTTCCCTTCTTCAAACTCAATAACTCTATCAATAAATATGAAGGGATATTTTTGAGGGAGAAGGGATTTGATTTCCTCAAAAGATATCATACTGTACAAATCTTCTCTTCTTGCATCATTGCCTAATTGTCCTGTAAATTATCATACTCTGTGTGTCAGATGTATTTTAAGATGAAAGTTTTCCGCTTTCAGCTAAGACAGATTTTGTTAAATCAATCGTAGCTGCCAGCGATGTAATATCAACAAGCTTTTCTTCCGGAATTTGCACCTTAAATTTCTTTTCAATAAGAGCAAGAATTTCAAGGGCTAAAAGAGAGTCAATTTCAAGATCTTTAAAGAAATTTGCATCTCTTTTAGCCCAAATTTCTTTTTCATCCAGCTCTGTAACCTCAGCCACGATAGCGGTTACACCTTTTTCAATCTCTTCTGCGTTCAAAATTATTCTCCTTATTAATAATCTGCCTGACAAACGACATTGTATCCACTCAGCATAATCCAAAAAATAAGAAAGACCATCGTATCAGACATAATTTACATTGTCAATAATATTCTTTAACTCGCCTGATATGCACAGGAATCGAAATGCAGAGCAACCATTAAACAAATTTACAACGTCTGATAATATATATTATGTTACAATTCCTGTCTGTTTTTCCTGTGTGCCTTGATTAAATTGATTAGATTCCTGAATTTTTGCCCTTTCTGGATTATAATCACAAAAGCGGATTCGATATATACACAGCGTCATTAATCAGATACGAATCCCCATTCCCCATTTTCATGAGGACTAGTTTCGCGGGGACAAGTAGGTCATTCCCGCCCCCGCTTTCACGAGGATAAACTCCAGCGGGAATCCAGAAAAATACTGAATTCCGGGTCAAGCCCGGAATGACAGATAGTATTTATTTGTTTTTTCTTGAAGCCGTCCTTTCCTGTTTTGATTCCTGTTTCTTCAGTTTGCTCAGTTTGCCTAATGCACGGTATATTTGTCTTTCCAACATAGTCTCGTACTCAGACAGATCTTTTAGTTTCGTTTTATCCTCAGCTATTTTCAATGCCTTTAGCTGTTTCAACTCAACATTTGTCCTTTTTCTTGTCCTGAAAAATCCTTGCTCGTACTCCTGAATACAAGAAGCGGCATAGTCCATTATCTGACCTTCAATCTTCAGACATCGCTTCAGTCGCCACATGCTCGAAATAATACGATCTACCATAATCGATTCAAGCTCATTTGCTGGTTTTAATTCTCGCGTAAGGCGATTTCTTAACTCGTCAAGATCAGCTTCGCTTTCTCCATCTATTACTATTTCTTTACTAAAGATAGACTCTGTTATACTCTTGCTTTCCTTAGATTTCAATGGGTCTGAAGATGTTCTGGTCTTAACTTCCGTATCTTTCCCCTGTATTGTTTTCGATTGATCAACTATTGTATTCATTATCTTATCGATCTTTTCTTTAGTAACATTATCCGGATGCTTTTCACGTAAAACGTCGTCTTTTAGAATTGTTGCCATAATCTTTCTCCTTTCTTATAGAGAAATTGACCATGAGGATGCTATGGGTGTTTTGTCCCCTAGATTTGCACCATACTATCTCATAATCAATTCGACTATTCAATAATTATTTTATAGCTGACACTTAACTGGATTCTCACTCCCCGTTTCCCATTTCCATGAGGACAAGCTCCACGAGGATAAACTGCGTGGGAATGACAAATGGAGGATTGTGGATAAAACTAAAAAATTTGCTAAAAAAGAAGTTTTTACCGTATAATATTTCTATAAGACAACCTTTTAGGGTTGCCCTGCGTAATTGAAATTCCTATACATCAAGTTGCTAAAGATAGTAATGTATGAAAATTAATGAAATATTTAAGAGTATTCAGGGGGAGACCTCTTATGCTGGCTTGCCATGTGCCTTCATACGGATAACAGGTTGTAACTTGCGCTGTCGTTATTGCGATACTACCTATGCCTATGAAGATGGAGTAGAAATGTCAATGAATTCGATTCTTGAAAGTATTCATGACTTTTCATCAAATTTGGTTTGCATAACGGGTGGCGAGCCTTTATCAAATGAAGATACGCCGTTATTGATCCAAAGGCTGCTCGATAAAAATTATACGGTGCTGGTAGAAACAAATGGCAGTTATGATATTCGTACGATACCGGAGAAAGCTGTAAAGATTATGGATATAAAGTGTCCTGGTAGCACTATGAGTCATACAATGCACTGGCAAAATATCGCCTGTTTAACACAATCAGACGAGGTAAAATTTGTTTTAGCTTCCAGAGACGATTACGAATGGGCGAAGGATGTGATACAAAAATATAATTTATCAGGAATTGCGAAGGTATTGTTAGGAACAGTTTTTAATACAATCTCTCCACGATCCGTTGTACAATGGATTCTGGAAGACAATCTCAAGGTGAGATTTCAACTGCAGCTCCACAAGTATATATGGGAACCACACACGAGGGGTGTTTGATAGTATGAAAGATTTAGCAATTGTGCTCGTCAGCGGCGGTATGGACAGCTGCGTAACATCAGCTATTGCAAACACGCAGTACGAGCTTGCATTCTTACACGTTAATTATGGTCAGCGCACCGAAACAAGAGAGTTGGAGGCATTTCGTGAAATTGCGTTATACTATCGTATACCTGATGAAAGAATCCTCATCTCAGATATTGATTATCTCAGGAAGATTGGAGGTTCGAGTTTAACCGATCCCGGCATGAACATTCAGGAGGCACAGTTATATAATAAAGAAATCCCGAACTCTTATGTCCCTTTTAGAAATACCATTTTTTTAACGATTGCTGTTTCCTGGGGGGAAGTAATTGGAGCGCGAAAGATATTTATTGGCGCTGTAGAGCAGGATAGCCCCGGTTATCCTGACTGTAAGCCGGTATATTATGAGATATTTAATAAGCTGATTAAGACAGGAACAAAGCCAACAACGTTTCTTGAGGTAGAAACACCACTCATAGGGAAGAGTAAATCAGAAATTGTTACCATGGGTCTTTCTTTGATGGCGCCTCTTCATCTCAGTTGGTCTTGTTACAAGAATACCGATAAAGCATGTGGGTTGTGCCATAGCTGTTTCCTGCGCCTAAAAGCGTTTAAAGAAGTACATGCGGTAGATCAGATTCCTTATGTTTGATGTAACATACAATTCCATAGATCGCCACTATACATAGCGACATAAGTTTATAACTATCTGTCATTCCGGGCTTGACCCGGAATTCAGTATTTTTCTGGATTCCCGCTGGAGTTTATCCTCGTGAAAGCGGGGGCGGGAATGACCTACTTGTCCCCGCGAAACTAGTCCTCATGAAAATGGGGAATGGGGATTCGTATCTGATTAATGACGCTGTGTATATTTTAGATGAACAACAGACAGAGACTTCCCTTTCATATCATATTGTTATTATTTACTTCCAAAAATATAATCTGCATCTTTTGGCGTGAGTCCCCGATATAAATCGCGGACAAACTCCTGTGCTAAAGCGAGCGCATCCTCCATAGTATCTTCCGTGCTGGGAATAGCAAGCCGTATCATGAAGCCCACCCTGTTTTTATTAAATAATGAAAAATATAATTCTTTTATTTTCTGTTTAGTCCAATCTACAATACCTTTATCAATACAAATCCAATAGATTAACAAAAAGCCTTCGGTATTTTTTTGGGCATAGAGAGCATGGGTTTTTAGTGTGCGACCTGCCACATGAAATTCCTGATCATTGAGATCTCTTACTTTAAAGCCAGCGCCATGAGAACAGACCTTTGGGTTATGAAAATTACCTGCATTCAGGATAGAGAAAAACAGATTTTTATCATGTGCATTTACATACCTGCGTTCGAGAATCTGACTGATAAAATTATATTTTTTATCTTCTAAATTCCATTCATCCCTTATATCGATACCTTGCCAGCTATTCATGGTATAGGGGATTTCCAGGCGAGAAAAAACCTTCGGACTTGTATGCTTAGTCCCGGGAAATGAAAAACAATAAACGAGAGCGAATGAAATCCATGCTAAAGCTATGTAGGGCTTAAGATGTTCATGCATTTTTGTCTATCGATTCGTGATTGTTCTTTAAGGTTCAGAAGTCCATCAAACTGAACTTGTGTGTGAATCTTACTTCGTAATTCCTCTTCATCCAGGGCAAAATGAGGACTAATCTCTATGAGGCCAATAACATTGCCCTGAGAATCTATGGGAATGGATATACCGGTATTGCATAACCATCTCCCGAATAAATTAACCATATCCCGTTTTGCTGTAGCTGGCGAATCATTGCCTTCTAAATTCTTTACCGGTGAGAATTCTTCTTCCCGAAGAACCTCCATAACTATTCCCTGCTTTACATATCTGAGTATATCAAAGATAAAGCTCTCAAATTTAACAGCATTATTCTTCTCAGGATTTACCATATCTCCTTTCTCATCCAGACAGGATACCTTTTTTAAAGCTGCATGATAGGGAAGGGTATTTTCCATTCGGTATACTTTTTCGAGAAAGTCAATATGGATCATATGCACACCAATACTTCCTGCGTTATATTTCAGCATACCATTCCCATTTGTAGCATGCATATCTTCCTGGCTGAGTTCACTATATTCAGCAATAT